>NZ_JAMXXL010000008.1:0-111580 GCF_024129685.1 Acinetobacter lwoffii
CGTTTAAATTCCCCATCATTAAATCGAGTTAAATTTTCATATTTCATGGGGCTAGTATAAACAATTTTTTACTTTCGCAAGAGATCTATTGACCACCTCTCATTTTAAATAATGTACGTAGAAATTTACTTTTACCCGCATTATTTTTACCAATAAAAAAATTCAGTCTTTTTATTTCAATAACTTCATCATATTCAATATCATTATTAGAACTGTAATTTTCTAAATTTTCAGCCCAATAATATAATTTTTCTGTCATAAAAAGCCCCCCAAATATGGGAGCTAATTTAGCAGTAATTCATTACTTTTCAAATGAGTTATGAAATAGTAATTGATTCAAGTTTAGTAATCTTAGTTTCAAATATAGAAAGCAGAGGCATACAGTTGCCTGAACAACTCAGCTACACTTTGATGCACACTCGAACCCCAATGGTGCAAAATGGTCTATTTTTTAGGCATACTTAAAAAATAAATCATTCTTGTTTTGCCTCTATTTGCGTATGTGATTAATTTCCCACGCATTCCGCTTAAATCTATTCTATTTTATATTGTGGCACGCTTTATGCTTTTATTTATATACAACATAAATAGAGGAGAGCAATACACTTGATCACTCATAATCACAAACATCGGTTAACCATTCATGTATAAAAAGAATAGCAAGGACATGAGCAATCAAAATGGAATAAACCGGTGAAATACAAAACTTACTTTTGCTTTAGAACAAGCCCCATCTCACTGTTATGGGGCTTTTTTTCGCCCCCTTATAAAAGTTTATTCACCTCATCCAAATAACTAAAAATTGGCACGCTTTCTGCATTTTCTTAAGTAATACGAAATTTTGGTTTTGTAATATTTACAGGAGATGCACATGAACAATCCGACATCAAATAAAAAAATGCATCCATGGCTTCACTTTTTGGTTGAGCTGCTCAGCGTACGCGCAGGCTTTCACATTAAACAGTCTTCCCAATACCAACCCAAGGATCAACATCGTGCCTAAACAAAAATTGGCACGGATCAGTATTACCGTGCCAGAAACCACGCTACATGCGATGGACCAAAAAATTGTCGAGCAGCATTATGAAAGCCGTTCACAGGCCATTGTCGACATGATTAATCGTCACCTGATTGATGATCTGGTGATTCGCGATGAAGTCATGGTTGGCACACTCACCTTGCTCTACGACGTCAGTCTAAAACCGCTGCGCAGTCAGCTGGTCGATCTGCAGCAGCAGTATCTGGCACAAGTGATCAACTCACTTCATATCCAGCTGGATGATGAAAAAATCCTGCAAGTCATGCTGATGCAGGGCGCGAGCAGTGATCTGAAAGAAATTAGCGAACAATTTATTGCACTGAAAGGCGTGATTAAAGGGCATCTCGAACTGATGGATGCCGTCATGCCGCCTATTCCACAAAATACCGAACACACTTAAGGAGAACAGCTGTGCACAACTTATGGACTGTACAGGACTGGCAACACGCCTACCAGAATAACAATATCCAGCTTAGTGACCTGATTGAGTATGTTGCCGGGTTGAATAATGACGATCATGCCTGGATTTCAATTGCAACAGCAGCACAATTACAGGCACAAATTGATGCATTGACTGGTGCAGATAGTGCAAGCTTGCCACTTTATGGGGTGCCATTTGCAGTCAAGGACAATATTGATGTTGCAGGGTTCTATACCACAGCAGCATGTAAAGAGGTAGCTTATCTGGCAACTTCCGATGCAACCGCAGTAGCCAAATTAAAAGCTGCCGGCGCGATTGTCGTGGGTAAAACCAATCTGGATCAGTTTGCGACGGGTCTGGTTGGTGTGCGCTCCCCATACGGCGCGGTAAAGAACAGCTTTAATCCTGAATATATCAGTGGCGGCTCGAGTTCGGGTTCCAGTGTAGTCGTCGCAAACGGATTAGTGCCATTTTCACTGGGTACAGATACTGCAGGTTCAGGACGTGTACCGGCAGGGCATAATAACATTGTCGGACTCAAACCGACCAAAGGCTGGTTCTCGACTACCGGCCTGATTCCGGCTTGCCGCACCATCGATGTGATTTCGATTTTTGCATTAACGGTGGATAATGCCTGGCAGGTAGCGCAAGTCATGCAGGGCTATGATGCCAGCGATGAGTATTCCAGAACGCATCCTCAAAATGTTCCTAGCCAATTTTCAAAAGGGAAAATTGCCATTCCAGATACACTGGAATTTTATGGCGATGCTGAAACTGAAAAAGCATTCCAGCTGGCGATCGCACGTGTACAAAGCTTGGGTTATACGGTTGAGCCGATTGATTTTGTTCCATTTCAACAGCTGGCGACTGCACTTTACAACCGCTCTTGGGTGGCTGAACGTACCAGTGCCGTGGAAAAAATGGTGCAACGTGAGCAGACCCATCCGGTAATTGGCCAGATTATAGCGCAGGCAGACCGGTTCAGTGCAGTCGATGCCATGCAGGATGAATATGAACGCGCCCGCCTGAGCCGTATCATTCAAAATACCTTGACGGATTATGATGCATTGATGGTGCCTACCGCACCTACCATTTATCGCATTGCAGAAGTAGAAGCGGACCCTCTGGTAAAAAACAGTCACATGGGCGCTTATACCAATTTTGTCAATTTTGCCGATCTTTCGGCTTTGGCGCTACCCAATAGCATTCGTGCCGATGGTTTGCCAACGGGCGTGACCTTTATTGCACCCGCCTGGATGGATGAAGCACTGGCCAAATTCGGGCAAAAATGGCAGCAGGCAAGCCAGTTGAAGCTAGGCACCTCTGAACGCCCATATGAAAAAACAACTGAAATCTCATCGGGTCACAGCGTCAAACTGGCTGTCGTCGGTGCACATCTAAGCGGAATGCCGCTGAATTTTCAGCTGACCACACGTGCTGGAACCCTGATCAAGCAAACCCGGACTGCTTCGCATTACAAACTGTACGCTTTAAAAAATACCACACCGCCAAAACCTGGCCTGCAATACAACGCGAAAGGTTGTTCAATTGAAGTCGAAGTTTGGGACATTCCGCGTGCACTGTTCGGGAATATTGTTGCAGAAGTGCCAGCACCTTTGGGGATCGGTAATGTTCAACTGATTGATGGTACTTGGGTCAAAGGCTTTATTTGTGAAGGCTATGCACTTGAAGATGCTACAGATATCAGTCATTTCGGTGGCTGGCGCGAATTTATGAAATCTAAACAACTTTCAAATACCAAATTTAAATGTGAATGCATAGGGGAAGTCGCAAAATGATCAAAAAAGCACTGATGTCCGTTTCCGTACTGTCTGCAATCCTTTTTAGTGGCTGTGACAATACCGCTAAAGTACCTGAACCGAATGCCAAGGCTGAAGGTACTGTAAATACTCAACCCATCCGTATTGGTTATAGCGACTGGCCGGGCTTTGTGGCCTGGCAGGTAGCGATTGAAAAAGGCTGGTTAGAGGAAGCTGGAGTCAATGCTGATTTTAAATGGTTTGACTATTCAGCTTCACTTTCAGCCTTTGCCGCCAACCAGTTGGATGCAGTGATGGTGACTAATGGCGATAATCTGGTGACTGGATCAGGGGGCACCAAAGGTGTAATGATCATGGCAACAGACTATTCAGCTGGAAATGATGTGATTATTGCCAAGAATGGTATTAATTCGATTCAGGATCTGCGCGGTAAAACCGTAGCCACTGAAAAAGGTCTGGTCGATCACTTACTGCTGTCTACGGCACTGGATGATGCCAAAGTTGGCCTGAATGAGGTCAAACTGGTCAATACTATGACCAATGAATTGCCACAGGTATTTGCAACTGCCGATATTGATGCAATTGCGGTATGGCAACCAGTGGCGAATCAGGCACTATCTGCTGTTGCCGGTTCAAAAATCATTTTCACCTCTAAAGATAAGCCCGGGTTAATCTACGATACCTTGACCGTCAATCCGACTCATCTGGAAGCCAATAAAGAGCAATGGAAAAAGGTGATTCAGGTTTGGGATAAAACGGTGAAATATATCAATGACCCGGCGACTCGTAAAGATGCTGCACAGATCATGTCCAAGCGGGTTGGTGTCGATGCGAAAACCTATATGCAGTTCATTGATGGTACGCATTTACTGGATTTGGCCGCCAATAAGAAAGTCTTTACCAAGGGTGATGGCTTCGATTCGATCTATGGATCCAGCTACCATGTCAATAAATTCAATGTGGCCAACGGTATTTATACGACTGAAATGAATGTGGATGGCGTGATTGTTCCAACGCTGGTACAAGAGCTGCAATAAAGCCTGATCTCGTGCATAAAAAATCCCCAGATTGGGGATTTTTTATTATCAGATAAATATCAAAAAATTAAAGCTGCGTACTTTTGGAAAAGACATTGATAAAAATAATGCCAATGATCATAAACGCCAGCCCGATCAGCGCGGGAAGATCCAGTTGCTGTTTAAACACCAAGAGGCCAACCGTTGATATCAAGATAATGCCAGCACCAGACCAGATTGCATAGGCAATGCCCATCGGAATGGTTTTCATGGTCAGTGATCGGAAAAACAGGGCAACGGCATAACCGGCAATGGTGGCAAGTGAAGGCCAGAGCACGCTAAAACCATTGGAAGCTTTCAATGCAGAAGTGGCAATGACTTCTGCAATAATGGCAATCGACAGATATAAAAAAGACATATTTCTCCCTATAACACCCGTTCTGCATGTTGCATCAGGTGATCCTGTTCTGACTTCAGCCAGATTTCAGCTTGTGTAGTCGTGGGGGTTGTATATTGAAATTGGTAATCTGGCTGGTATATATCCAGCTCAAAAATCAGGTCAATGTCGCGACCATCTAAAATGACATGCTGAACCAGACTGCTTTCATTGAGAACTTCAAAATTTTCCAGGTTAAAAGCTTTACCTGTCTCACTGCTGCAGGTGCTGTAAGTTTTAGCTTGACCATCAGTCCCGATAGAAACCTCAAAACTTTCCAACAAGGCAAACACGGTCGGATCAACAGCTTTCAAGTCCATTTGAGCTACTGCACTTTGCACTTCAGGCAAACGCGTCAGGGCATAGGCAATATGATCAGCACAAATAATCAGGCCACCATCCATTTCCAGTGTCTGACCAGATTGAACATCAAGTGCAGACTGAAGGCGCAAGCCTAAAAATAAACCATGCTGTACCTGCTGGCGCCAGTCTTCGACATAGACATTACTTGGAGAAAACTCCAGAATGCAGTTGCCAATCGCATGTAGCTTGGCTGGTTCCGGCCACTGCACATGATTCTGGTAATTGGTGTAGTCTTTCACGTCCCAGGACAAGAGTTGGCTAGCGTTATCCCAAAACGTATTGCCAATCCAGCCTTGGCGTTCCTGAACAGCAGTTCCCGTCTGGCTTTTTAGACGAAGATCAATGGTAAAACTGTGCGACTGAAACCAGTACACAATGGTATTTTCATCAGTTAGGCCATTATAAAAACTGATACTTTTACGCCGGAAAGCACCGTATAAAAAGCCCGGAATAATCTCTGGCTGAGGGATAGTGGGCTTTAAAGTCTTAATCACTTCAAACAGATTCATGATGCTGTCTCCGTCTGTTCTTCAAGTCCAAAAGAGGAAAGTGGTACAGCATTTTTTAAGATCAGTTCACCGCTAGCAACGCGCTGTTTTAAATATTGAAAGGTCTGGGCGGTCTGATTAAACAGGTGCTCGCCCCCGATCAGGGCAGAATATTTGGAATTTTCAGTGTGAATAACCGGTTCAATCACGGTGTCATAATTGCAGGCGCAAAACAGCGGGAATGAATAACGTTCTTCCGAGACCTTTTTCACGCGGTGCTTGGTGGCAAGATATTTACCATTCGACAGAATTTCTATCATGTCACCGATATTCATCACCAGAGTGTTTTCAATTAGTGGAATGTCGATCCATTCGCCGGCTTTATTCAAAACCTGTAAGCCGGGTGCGGTGGGTAACAGCAGGGTAAAGCATTCGTAATCGGTATGTGCGCCAATCCCTTCGGCGTCCTTCACTTCAGGATTATAGGGATAATGAATCAAGCGTAGCTGACTTGGTGCATCAGTAATTATGCTTGCGAAAAAATCCTCACGAACGTCCAATGCCAGTGCAAAAGCAGAAAAAATCTGCCGGCTGATCTCACGCAGATGACTATAGTATTGGCTGACAATAGACTTGAAATCCGGATGATCTGGCCATAAGGTAGGCCCAAGCAAAGGACAGTTTTTTTGTGTACCCTGATAATCATAATTGACATCATAGGCTTCTTTTAAGTCATAACTGTTGCCGGCAAACTGTTCTTCACCAATCGGCACATAGCCGCTATGGTTTTTTGATTTGCCAATATAATGCTGCATCTTGCTGTCCAGATCCTGTGCAAAATAGGACTGGGCCATTTCAATCAGGGCTTTGGCGTATTCAAAATTAAACTGGCTACCTTGCAGATAGAGAAATCCGACTTCTTTACAGGCTTGATCCAGAGCATTTGCTACTTCAAAACGATCGGCTAAATCTGGACTTTGCAGTTTAGAAATATCAACAAGGGGGAGTACATATTGCGCTTGCATGGCAATCACCTCTAATGTTGGTCGTCCAACACAGCGATTAAAACCTTCGGGTCGTCCCAAAGGCATTTTGAATAAGATTATTTATTGTTGCTGACCTTGGTCATACGCGGAATGACCGGTAGTTCTGCCAGTGCCGGATCCAGTTCATCTTCTTCAGCATGCACCAGATAATCGACACGTTGTCTTAACTGTTTAAATTCAGGGCTAAGCATGACGTCTGGATGGCGTGGACGAGGTAAATCAACTTCAATAATTTCCTTGATTTCACCCGGATTGGCTTTCAGTGCCACAATCCGGTCAGCCAAAAGAATGGCTTCATCCATATCGTGGGTCACAAAAATGATGGTGATATCAATGTTTTGCCACAGGTCCATCAGGTGACGCTGCATTTTTTGCCGGGTATGCGGATCAAGTGCCCCAAATGGTTCATCCATCAACAGGATCTTCGGTTCATTGACCAAAGCCCGGGCAATCGCGACACGCTGTTTCATCCCGCCAGACAGCTCATGCGGATACTGGTTTTCATACTTTTCCAGACCAATGATATTGATCCATTCACGTGCCTGCGCTTCGGCCACTGCACTACTTTGGCCTTTCATGCGCGGGCCAAACATGACATTTTCCTTGACGGTTTTCCATGGAAACAGGGTATAGCCCTGGAACACCATGCCACGCTCCGGACTTGGGCCGGTAATCGGCTGGCCATCCACCAGAATCTCACCACTGCTATAAGGATCCAGACCGGCGACTACACGGCTAAAGGTTGACTTGCCGCAACCGGAAGGCCCAATCACACAGATGAATTCACGCTTATGAATTTTCAAATTGAGTGCATTTAAAACCGTACGTTCGGTTTTGCCATGGCTGAATTTTTGCGTCAGTTGCTTCGCTTCCAGAATCACCGGACGGCTATAAATCTTGTCAAAGTATTCGCGGGTATTAAATTCAGTGTTTTGCATCAGTTAGCTCCCGGTTTCCATTTAAATAAGCGTTGTCCCAGTTTCATTAAAATCACATCACACAGCAGACCAATCACCCCGATAATCAGGATCGCGGCAAAGACATTATCAAAGTTCTGATAACGGGCTTGCTGGGTAATGAACCAGGTAATCCCGGAGGTACTGCCGATTAGTTCTGCTACGATCAGGTAAGTCCATGCCCAGCCGAGCAGCACACGCAGATTGCGGTAAATTTCAGGCAGGGCGGCAGGAATCACCACATGCAGCAGGCTTTTGAATTTATTGGTGCCCAAGGTAAAACCGGCTTCAATCAGGCTGCGATCGACCAGACGTGTGGTATTGGCAATAATCAGGATTTGCTGGAACAGGGTTCCTATCACAATAATGGCAATTTTGGGTGCATCATTAATTCCGAGAATTGCCACTGCCAGTGCACCAAAGGCCGGAGCAGGTAAATAGCGGAAGAATTCGACAAAGGGTTCGGTTAGCTGGGAAATTTTATTTGAAAACCCGCATAAAATACCGAGTGGAATACCGACCAAGGAAGAAATAAAGAACGCAGTAAAGACCAGCTTGATACTGTGCCACAGACTTTCATGAAACCAGGGTGCATTGGCCTGAGCAGGCTCCGTGGTAAAAGCTGTGATCAGTGCAATTGCCACTTGATGCGGTGCAGGCAGATAAATCGGGTTGACCAGAATACCCTGCGGCGGAGCTAGACCTTGATCTACTGCAGACTGCGCAGCAGAAAAAAACTGGTCTTTATCAATACGACTCTCGACCTGTAAATAGGCAACACTACCTGAATCAGTAATCTGGACTTGTGGATGCCAGATAAATGGCAAATAACTGACTGCACACCAAATTAGAATTGGTATTAAAAAAGACCCCAAGCCAAACAGCATTTTATTTCTTTGACTGAGTTCACGTGCAACGTAACTCATAGTGTTGCCCTCAATATTACAAATTTTATAAAACGTAATACTGACTAAGCAAAATGGATGCCATTTCATCCCAAATCCTGAAATGACTTTAAAAAGGGCTTATTTTTATAGAAAAAATTATCAGATAACTCTTAATAATCATATTTAAGAAGTTAGATCAGAATGCAGAGATTTTTAATCATTTTTTGGAAAATAGACTCAATAAAAAAGACCCGAAAAATCAGGCCTCTTTTTTCAGTAACATCATTTAGCCAATAATGTCTGCATGCTGGTTTTGCAAGCTATGGATGCACTGCTGCGCAATTTGTAGCTGATCATCTTCTGATAGATCAAGATTTTCCCATTTCTGCATCTGCTGCAGGAGCCAGATAAAATCATCGACTTTCGGTTCGGCACTTTCCCCAACAAAATTCCGAATAATATTCTTGATCTTGTGAAAGTCATAGACATGCCGCTGGGCGGAACATTCAAACTGAATAATCTGATAATCCACCAGCATGTTCCATACGTCTGATAAATCGCTGCGCTGCTTTAAATCATCCTGCGCTTTTTGTACAGCCTTGACCACTGCCTCTACGGTAAATGGATGCTGTTCTGCCCATTCCTGGGTCATGGCCAAGACTTTATCGGCAACTTTTGGAATGACATTCTGGCTGGCAGCGACAATAAAGCTATAGCCTTCAAGTTTGGCCTGAATATTCCAGGGTTCTCCCACGCAAAACCCATCAAATACCTGTTCTGCGATTCCTTTTACCATGGAAGGCGGTGGAGACGTCATCAGTTGGATATTCTTGGCCAGTTGTAGATCAGTCAGCGCCAACCATTCTTTTAAACAGTAATGGTGAATTGAATATTTATACACATAGGCCAGATTGATGGGATGATTCTTTTGTAAAGCCTGTACCAGTTTCTTTGAGGTACTTTGTTCATCATCCTCAGGCTGGATACCGAGTTCATAACACAAATCCTGGCGCAGGCTAATAAAAGCCTGATTCACGCTCAGTACTAGAGGGGTTTGCAAAGCCACCTGTAACTGGTCTGTGCCCAGAGCGGCAGCGGGCAACATGGCGGACAGACAATGTGCAGCATCCAGAAAGCCATAGGCCAGACGGTCACGCAAACTTGACCAGGAGGCTTCACGGATTAAATTGATGGTTAATCCTTGCTCAGCAAAATACCCCTGTTTTTCGGCCCAGAGAATGGCAACACAATCAAGTAAAGGAATATAGCCAATATTGAGTTCAGTTTTTTCTAATGTGGACATATGCTTTTCCTTATTGGCCCAGTAGCAGCTTCTGTGCATCCAGTAAGCGTCTGGCCATTTCACCAATGGTAATCCGGTGACTCATGGCATTTTTACGCAATAAAGCAAAGGCCTGTTCTTCCGTTAAGGCATGCAGCTGGATGAGCAGGGCTTTGGCTTTATCGATATCTTTACGGTCAATCAGCTTGTCCTGGGTTTCTTTTAAATCGTTCAGCAGCTTTTTATGTTTGCGGAATTGTTCAATTGAAATTTCCAGAATGCTTTCTAGTTTGGTGGGATCAATACCATCGACAATATAAGCCGTGATTCCGGCATCAATCGCACTTTTGATGGTGTCTTTATTGGAGTTCTGGGTAAACAGCACGGTCGGAAGTTCATATTGGCTGACACAGCTTTCAATAATATCCCGATGCGGATGATCCATATTCAGCAGGATCACATCTGCATGAATACCCTTAACATGTACCATATTCAGGTCATTCAGGATTAAACAGGCCACCACCTGAAAATCATGTGAAAGTAAGGATTCCTGGATGAATTGGGCGCGCTCCAGATCATCATCAATAAGAGCAATTCGTAATTTGGACATGGAATATTTTCAAGTAAGGCCTAAGGAATATTCAAGCAGGAGTAAAGCAAAAAACATGCCATTAAATTGGTGCATAAAATTCTATTTTTCTGTTCAATTTAGTGCACAGCTTTAGAGATTTCAGCTGATGGCTGATCAAAATGAAGCGTTTAGTTAGATCATCTGCCTGAAATAAGGCGTTTTCTTATTGGAAAAGTTGGCACGATTTCTGCATTTATTAAATCGTCAAAGATGACTTTCAATACTAACAACGGCCAACGATGTCCGTTCTGATCGTAATTGCACTTTCAAGGAGTGTGATTGGTATTTCGTTCAGCACAGGATAAATGACATGGTCAGTTGTTCAGCAATACAAAACGCACAAGCGTTTCAACCCTTCCTCCAGCATTACAAAGCGCTGGGTTGCGGTATTTACAACATATTCATTCAGCAGACATATCAATGCCTAGACGTGATATGCGGCTTTTTATCATCTTTAAAAAAACAATAGTTGGAGTGCAGATATGAAAATTCTCATGATTGGGCATGGCATGGTGGGGCATAAATTCATCGAATCTGTACTGGAACAGGCCGGTGATGACATTGAGCTGACCATTTTGGCAGAAGAGCCACATTTAGCTTATGACCGGGTACATTTGACCGAATATTTCAGCGGCAAGTCGGTCAAGGATCTGAGTCTGTGTCGTAGTGATTTTGCCGATGCTTATGGCATTGATTTGCGACTTAATACTAAAGCGGTTGAAATTGATCAGCTCCATAAAACCGTCACCACCAGCCAGGGTGATGTGCTGAGTTTTGACAAGTTGATTCTCGCTACCGGTTCTTATGCCTTTGTGCCACCAATCCCGGGCAATGACCGTCAGAATTGCTTTGTTTATCGTACCATTGAAGATCTGGATGCCATTCGTGCAGCCAGTCTGAATGCCAAAACTGGCGTAGTGATTGGCGGCGGCTTGCTAGGGCTGGAAGCAGCGAAAGCTCTGCGAGATCTGAATCTGGAAACCCATGTCGTAGAATTTGCTCCGCGCTTGATGGCGGTGCAGATTGATGATCTGGGCGGCCGGGTACTGCGCTCTAAAATTGAAGACCTTGGTGTCAAGGTACATACTCAAAAGGCCACGTCAAGTATTGAAGATGGTGACAGCACTCAGCATGTAATGAAGTTCGGAGATGGTTCGGTGCTTGAAACCGATATCATCCTGTTCTCGGCCGGCATTCGTCCGCGTGATGAACTGGCGCGCCAAAGTGGTTTACTGATTGGTGAGCGTGGCGGCATCATCATTAATGATTATTGCCAGACCTCACATCCGGACATTTATGCCATTGGTGAATGTGCACTTTGGGACAATAAAATTTATGGTCTGGTTGCACCAGGCTATGACATGGCGCGGATCGCGGCAAAACATGTCCTAGGCCAAGAAAGTCATGCATTCGCTGGTGCGGACATGAGTACCAAGCTCAAACTGATGGGCGTGGATGTTGCTTCTATTGGTGATGCACATGCCATGTCCCCAGGTGCTTTGAGCTATTTTTATGCTGATGAAGCCGCGCAGGTTTATAAAAAAATCGTGGTGTCAGCAGATAAGACCAAACTGCTGGGCGCGGTGCTGGTGGGATGTGCCAAAGAATATAGTGATCTTCTACAAATGATGCTGAATGGTCTGGCTGTACCGGAGCAACCGGAAAGCCTGATCATGCCGGGCTTTGATCAGTCAACTTCCAAATCGGGTGGTAGTGGCATCGATTTATTGCCTGACAGTGCGACCATCTGTTCCTGTAATAACGTTTCCAAAGCTGATATCTGTTCAGCCATTGATGGCGGTGCAACTTCATTGGGTGCACTGAAAAAATGCACCCAGGCTGCAACGGCGTGCGGTGGCTGTGCGCCACTGGTAACGCAGGTTCTCAAATCTGAATTACAACGTCAGGGTGTCACGGTGAACAATCACCTGTGCGAACATTTTGCCTATTCGCGTCAGGAACTGTATCACCTGGTACGCGTGCATGAAATCAAGACTTTCTCTGACCTGATTCAGCAACATGGGCACGGCATGGGCTGTGATATCTGCAAACCGACTGTAGCCAATATTCTGGCATCCTGCTGGAATGATTTTGTTCTGAAACCAAGTCATGCCGGTTTGCAGGATAGTAACGACTACTACCTCGGCAATATCCAGAAAGATGGTTCCTATTCGATTGTGCCACGTGTGGCAGGCGGCGAGATTACTCCGGATGGCCTGATTACCATCGGTCAGATCGCCAAAGATTATGGTTTATATACCAAAATCACGGGCGGACAACGAATTGACATGTTTGGTGCACAGGTACATCAACTGCCTGAAATCTGGGAGAAACTGATCAATGCCGGTTTCGAGTCCGGACATGCCTACGGCAAATCCTTACGTACGGTGAAATCTTGCGTGGGTAGTACCTGGTGCCGTTTTGGAGTCGATGATTCTGTCGGCTTGGCGATTTTCCTGGAGAATCGTTATAAAGGCCTGCGTTCACCACATAAAACCAAAATGGCAGTATCCGGCTGTACCCGTGAATGTGCAGAAGCACAGAGCAAGGATGTCGGTGTCATTGCCACGGAAAAAGGCTGGAATCTATATGTATGCGGAAATGGCGGCATGAAACCGCGCCATGCTGAACTGCTCGCCTCGGATCTGGATACTCCCACACTCATCAAATATATCGACCGCTTCTTTATGTTCTATATCCAGACAGCAGACCGTCTGCAGCGCACCAGTGTGTGGCGTGACAATATGGAAGGTGGGCTGGACTATCTGAAAGATGTCATTGTGCATGATTCGCTCGGCATTGCCGCTGAACTGGAAAGCCGTATGCAGCATGTGATTGGCACTTATCAGGATGAATGGCGCACTGCGATTGAAGATCCTGAAGTGCGCAAACGCTTTAAGACTTTTATTAATGCCAAAGTAGCCGAGCAGAATGACCCGCATATTCAGTTTGCGCCTGTACGTGGCCAGATTCGTCCAAAGACAGAAGCTGAACGTGATTTAAACCGTATTCCAGTGGTTGAAGCCTAAATACCACAGTCAGGGAGAATGAAAATGACAATTTTAAAAGACATGAACGAACTGAACTGGTACGAAGTCTGCAATCTGGATGAGATCACTCCGAATACCGGTGTGGCAGCCCTGATTGAAGATCAGCAGATTGCAATTTTTCGCGTGGGTCAGGAACAGCGGGTTTATGCACTCAGCAATCAGGATCCGTTTAGTCTGGCCAATGTCATGGCACGTGGCATTCTGGGTGATCTGCAAGGTGAGCGTGTAGTCGCATCCCCAATTTACAAGCAGCATTTCAGTCTGGTGACCGGTCGTTGTCTGGAAGAACAAGAGCAGAAATTACTGGTATTTCCAACCCGAATTGAAAATGGCAAAGTTCTGGTGAGCCCGACTCCACAAAAAACTTATATTTCCAGTAATGGTCAAAACACAGAGCGCTTAAAACTGGTACTGATCGGGAATGGACTGGCGGGTATGCGTTGTCTGGAAGACTTGCTGGATATGGCGCCAGATCGTTATGACATTACCGTGATTGGGGAGGAGCCATGGGGCAATTACAACCGGATCATGTTGTCACCGGTATTGTCTGGTGAGAAAAGCTTTGCCGAAATTATGCTGCATTCAGCCGACTGGTATGCTGAAAAAGGCATTCGATTCATTGCTGGGGATGCTGCCATCGCTATCTACCGTTCGCGTAAACAGGTCCACACCCAAAAAGGCGAAGTCGTTGCTTATGATCGTCTGATTCTCGCCACTGGTTCCAAACCCTTCATGCCACCTATTCCGGGTGCTGAACTTGAAGGCGTGATTAGCTTCCGGGATATTCAGGATGTTAACCGCATGCTGGATTACTGCAAAACCAAGCAAAATGCCGTCGTGATTGGAGGTGGGTTGCTGGGTCTAGAAGCAGCTTATGGACTGAAGCAGCAGGGGATGAATGTAACTGTGCTGCATCTGATGGACCGTATTATGGATCGTCAACTGGATATGAAAGCCAGTCAAATGCTGAAAAAATCAATTGAAGATAAAGGCATCCGAATCATCACTGAAGCCAACACCGAAGAGCTGCTCGGTATTGATGGTCACGTGACTCAACTGCGACTAAAAGACGGGACAATGCTGGATGCCGATTTGGTGGTCTTCGCCGTCGGGATTCGACCAAATAAAACCCTGGCTGAACAGGCTGGTCTGCGCTGCAATCGTGGGGTGCTGGTGAATGACACCATGCAAACCTATGACCCGAGTATTTATGCAGTGGGTGAATGCATTGAGCATCGTGGCCAGACCTTTGGACTGGTTGAGCCATTATGGGGACAGGCCTTTATCTGCGCGACGCATCTGGCTGAACATGGCCGACTGACCTTTAAGGCACCGACTGTTCCGACCCAACTCAAGGTTAGCGGATGTGATGTCTTCTCAGCCGGAAATTTTGAACCTCAGGATGATTTTGAAGATATCGTGCTGAATGATGAAAAACGTCAAATCTATAAACGGATCATTATCCAGCAGGACAAGGTCATTGGTGCGGTGCTATTTGGCGATACCGAAGATGGAGCTTGGTATGCAGAACTGATTGCAGATCAGACACCGATTAGTAATATCCGCAGCAAACTGCTTTTTGGTCGGGATTTTGCATTAAAAAAGGCAGGGTAATCGGATCAATCTCCCAACCCCTCTTTAAACAAGAGGGGAACCTCTCTCCTTTATTAAAGGAGGGTTGGTGAGGATTAAAACTTTTGAGACATAGAAAAAATTTAAATCAAACCTGTAAAAGCTAGATATCAGAGATTTGGTGAAACAAGTGAATTTGGATGATTAAGGAGCGCAGCAGCAATGAATAGTATTCCGGTTATGGAACTACATAGCTCTACTGAATCCCAAATAAAAACCACTCAGACGACCTGTCCTTATTGTGGAGTAGGCTGTGGTGTCATCGCGCACGTAAGCCAAACCTCGATGGGTGAAAAGGTTCAGATTGAAGGCGATGTTCAGCATCCTGCGAACTTAGGCAAGTTGTGTATTAAAGGCAGTCATCTTGCCGATACACTTGGCTTAAAAACCCGGCTTCTGCATCCGATGACAGGTCGAAAAGAGCAGCGGCAAATAAGCACTTGGGATCATGCCATTTCAAGTATTGCCAATAAATTTCAGCAATGTATTGATCAGTATGGACGTGACAGCATCGCCTTTTATGTCTCCGGCCAGCTTTTGACTGAAGACTATTATGTGGTGAACAAGTTTGTAAAAGGCTATCTGGGTACTGCCAATATTGATACCAATTCAAGACTGTGTATGTCTTCTGCTGTGGCGGCACATAAACGGGCTTTCGGCGAAGACTTGGTACCGGCCAGCTACACAGATTTTGAGCAGACAGAAATGGTGGTCTTGGTGGGTTCCAATACCGCCTGGTGCCATCCGGTGCTTTATCAGCGCATCATGAAAGCCAAAGAAGAGCGGGATTTATTTGTGGTGGTGATTGACCCGCGCTTTACTGCAACCTGTGAAGCGGCAGACTTACACTTGCCGATTTTACCGGGTCAGGATGTCGCGCTGTTTAATGGTTTGTTGCAGTATCTTCAGCAAAATAGTCATGCCGATCTGGATTTTGTTACCCAACATACTCAAGGTCTGGAGCAGGCGCTTGCCAGCAGCTCGACAGAGTCATCGATTGAAAGCGTGGTTCAACGAACCGGGATTACTATTGAAAAATTAACCTTATTTTTTCAGAAATTTGCCCAGACTGATAAAATTATGAGCCTGTTTTCCATGGGCGTAAACCAATCCTCTCAAGGGGTAGACAAGGCCAATAGCATTATCAACTGTCATTTATTGACAGGAAAAATAGGCCAACCCGGTTCAGCACCTTTTTCCATGACCGGACAGCCGAATGCCATGGGTGGACGGGAAGTCGGGGGGCTGGCCAATATGCTGGCCAGCCATCTGGATTTGGATAATCCGCAGCATCAGCAACTGGTGCAGGATTTCTGGCAAAGCCCGGTTATCGCGCGGCAGCCCGGATTAAAAGCAGTAGATTTATTTCAAGCAGTGGAAAGCGGGAAAATCAAAGCCATCTGGATTATGGCCACCAATCCGATCGTGAGTTTGCCCGATGCAGATCAGGTTAAACGCGCTCTGGAGAAATGTGAATTTGTGGTGGTTTCCGATATTTGTCTCGACACCGATACCACGCAATATGCCGATGTACTGTTACCGGCACTGGGTTGGGGCGAAAAAGATGGCACAGTTACCAATTCGGAGCGCCGTATTTCCCGGCAAAAGGCTTTTTTGCCGGCTCCGGGTGAAGCCAAAGCAGACTGGTGGACTATTTCCCGGGTGGCTAAAGCTTTAGGTTTTCGCGGTTTTGACTTTAAAAATAGCCATGACATTTTTCTGGAACATGCCCGTTTATCTGCCTATCAGAATGGTTCACTTTCGCAACGCGCAGATACGCCAAATTTCCGCTATTTCAACCTGCAAGGTTTAACTCAACTCGGTTTTGTGGAATATCAGCATCTGACACCGATTCAGTGGCCGGTCTGGGATAAGCAAGAAGTTCATCAGATTGGTCAACTATTTAGTCAAGGCCAGTTTAGTCATGTAGATGGCAAAGCCAGATTGGTGCCGACGATTGCAGCCGATCCGGTACATGCTATTTCTGCTGAATATCCTCTGATTCTAAATACCGGACGCATTCGTGATCAATGGCACACCATGAGCCGTACCGGATTATCTGCCAGTTTATCCCAGCATCGTGCCGAGCCTTATTGTGAGCTGCATCCGCACGATGCGCTAAAATATGGCCTGAAAGATGCCGAGCTGGTCGAGGTGAAATCGGCTTGGGGAAGTTGTGTACTCCGTGTGCAATTTTCACAAAATATGCGACGTGGCCAGATTTTTGCACCGATTCATTGGAACGACCAGTTTGCGTCCGATGCGCGGATTGGCAAAGTGGTGAATCCGGTAGTTGACCCGATTTCTGGCGAACCAGAATTTAAGCATACTCCAGTGATGATCCAGCCATTTTATACTCAGTGGCAGGGCGTGCTGTATGTACGGGAAGGCTTTGAACAACAGATCCAGACCATGATTGAAAATATGGTGTGGTGGAACAAAATTCAAACCACTCAGGCCATCCGTTATGAACTGGCAGACCGGCGCAGGTTTTCTGACATCACCGGGCAGATCAAGAGCCTGTTAGCCTTTGATGATGAAAGCTTTGAATGGCTGAATCTCGAAGATCAAACGGCGCATATCAGTCATAGTGTGGTTCTTCAGGATGGCCAGTTAATTGCCAGTTTTTATATCGCACCGGCGGCATTATTGCCAGATCGTGACTGGGTGGCTGGCCTGTTTAGACGTGAACGTCTGAGTGCATTACATCGTAAAGCATTGCTGGCAGGTCAGGCCATGTCGATGGGAAATAGTGAAGGAGCATTGGTCTGTAGCTGTTTTAAGGTCGGCAAGAACCGAATTATTCAAACCATTAAAGATAAAAATATCACGCATGAAAAACAGGTGACTGCATGTCTAAAAGCCGGAGGAAATTGCGGTTCGTGTTTGCCAGAAATTAGAGGCCTGATTAAAGCCTGCCAGACGGAGTACATAGAATGAAAAGAAGAGTGATGAAGACGGTGTCTTATCCGGAAACTGATGTGGTGATCCTGGCCGGAGGTTTAGCGCGGCGCATGAATGGCATCAATAAATTGCTGCACAAATTTGATGATGAAATCCAGCTCATTAAAATCCATCAGCAGTTGAAGTCCCGGGCAAGCAAAGTTTGGGTCAATAGTCATCGGGATCATTCCATTTATAAACGGATGATTCCTTCGATCGACTTTTATCAGGACGATGAACCCGGTTTTCAGGGACCATTGATGGGCATGAAGAGTGCCTGGTCACATGTACAATCTGATTATGTGCTGTTCGTACCCTGTGATGTGACCTATATTCCCAAAAAAGTCATTTCACGTTTACATCAGGCCCTGCAACGACATCCTTTATCTGAAGTGGCGGTAGTTGAAATCAATGAAAAGGCATTGTTTCCATTCTGTCTGATGAAACGCAGCAGCTTACCCACTCTTATACAACATCTTGAAAATGATCAGCACAGTTTAAAACTCTGTTTTGCTGACATGCACATGCAGCGGGCAAGCTTTAAAAATCGTGCCCTGTTTTTTCACAGTATTAATTCATTTGACGAGCTACAGCAGCATCAACAGCTTAACTTTCTCTAGCGTTTAAAATGCTAAAAGTCGAATTATCATATTCTGGTTCACCAAAATATTGCTTTTTTTATTTTTCGAGCGAAATTTTGGACTAAAAAAGAACAAATATTACCCATTAATATTCATTAAACATAAATTTGTGCAAAGTTGGAACACTTATTGCTCATTCATTGTGAAGAAATAGGGTAGTAAATCAAGACTGTTAAATAACCGTGCAGATCTCATCATGGACCGCAGCAATGAACAGCATGACAGCTTTAGCACCTCGCAGTATCTTTCAGGATCAGTTTGGACGCCAGAAACGTAAGTTGCGGATCTCGGTGACTGACCGTTGTAATTTCAAATGCAGCTATTGCATGCCTGAACATCCGGAATGGATGAATAAAAAAGATTTGCTCAGTTTTGAAGCCCTGTATGCTTTTTGCGAGTTTATGGTGCGACACGGGATTGAGCAGATCCGGGTGACGGGTGGCGAACCGTTGATGCGTCAAGGTATTGTTCATTTTATTGCTCGCTTGCAGACATTGAAAGCCTTTGGCCTGAAACGTATTTCCATGACCAGTAATGGCCATTATTTAAAAGATTATGCTCAAGCGCTTAAACAGGCAGGACTGGACGATCTGAATATCAGTCTAGACAGTCTTGATCCAAAGCAGTTTCAGCAACTGACCCAAAAACAGTTACAGCCTGTACTTCAAGGTATTTCTGCCGCACAGCAGGCAGGTTTGACCGTCAAGATCAATAGTGTGCTCATCAAAGGCATCAATGACAATCAGATTATTCCTTTGGTGAAATGGGCACAGCATCAGGCTATAGAACTGCGTTTTATTGAGTTTATGCCCCTCGATGGCGATCAGAAATGGAATCCGTCTGATGTCATCAGTGAGCAGGATATCCTGGATCAACTGAAAACTGAATTTGATGTCCAGGTATCTCAAGGACAAGGCGCCAATCCAGCCCGTGGCTATTTGGTCAATGGGCAGCCTTTGGGGATTATTTCCACCATTACCCATTCATTTTGCAGTGATTGTGACCGTCTGCGCCTCAATGCCCAAGGTGAATTTTATAACTGTTTATTTGCCAGACAAGGCCTGAACCTTAAGGCAGATATCGAACAACTGGCGCTGGATCATTTCGCCACACAGACATTTCAGCACAAGCTCCACGCTTATATCTGGCATAAAGAGGCCGGCTTCCATGCGATCCAGCAATCACCAATACAAAAGCCGATCCGAAAAATCAGCATGCACAGCATTGGAGGGTAAATATGTCACTCACTCAGCAAAAATTAATTCATATCAAAATAGAAGCCTTCGGTGCGATTGAACGACAAATTCCCGCAGATTTAAATTTGCAATGCGAGTCTGAAATTCAGGTTTCTGAAGTCCTGAACCAGTTGCTATCCCTCTATCCCGATATACAGCCCATGCTGGAACGTTGTGCCTGTGCAATCGGTGAAGACATTATTTCCAGACAGAATGTTTTAAATCGTGACAGTACGCTGGTGCTGTTATCGCCGGTAGCAGGAGGCTGAGATGCAACTCAAGTCACTAAAACAATTTGCCCGAATCCAGCAGACTGCTTTTAGTCTGGAGGATTTTGATGGTATCCAGCATTTTCCGGAATGTGGTGGAATCGGCATCTTTGTCGGAACAGTACGTAACCATCATCAGGGAAAAGCTGTGCGTGCCCTGAAATATACTGCCTATGCGCCTGTGGCTGAAAAAATGATTCGTGAAATTGAACAGCAGATCCAGACCAAATATCAGGTGTCTTATGTGCGGGTGGTACATCGGATAGGTGAGCTGGGGGTTGGAGAAATAGCCATTATTGCTATGGCTTATGCCGCCCATCGTCGTGAGGCTTTTGCGGCCTGTGAGGAAGCTGTGGAACGGGTGAAGCATGAAGTTCCGGTCTGGAAAGAAGAATTTTATACGGATGATAGCAGTCAATATGTCGAAGGCTGTTGTATCCGAAAAGATCATGGACCTGAAACGGATCACTCTCATCCTGCAGAAGATCTGCATTGTCAGCATCACCATGTAGCACCACACGCTTGCCAATCACCATCTAATTAAATGTGTCTAATGAGGATGCATAAGGTGAATCACTTTAAACAGATTTTAAAATTAGCTCGGGATGAATCATGAAAAATGTAGGGATGAAAGCAGAAAGTTACCGTACAGCAATTGCCACTGGAATCCTGCATGCACCGCCACATTGCATTGAGCTGCTACGTAATGGCAATACTGAAAAAGGTGATGCCCTGAAAACAGCACGCATTGCCGGCATTCTAGGTGCCAAACGGACCGATGAGCTGATTCCATTGTGCCATCCATTACCGATTTATCGTGCCGATGTGGAATATGAACTGTGTGATGCACATGTCGAAATTATTGCTACTGTTGAAACCATTGGACCAACTGGTGTGGAAATGGAAGCTTTGACAGCGGTCAGTCTGGCAGGTCTGACCTTGTATGACATGCTGAAGCCGCATTGTGAACCGGAAGATTTGTCGCTGGATCAATGCAGGTTGCAGCAGAAAAAAGGCGGAAAATCACATTTTACCCGCGTACTTAAAGAGAGTCTGTCCGCTTCGGTTATTGTACTGTCCGATACGGTTGCAGCAGGCAAAAAGCCGGACACTGCCGGACAAAACGTAATGGAAATTTTAAAAGAAGCCAATTTTGATTCTATTAGTTATCAGGTTATTCCCGATAGCCCAGAACAGCTCTTGACCCTGATTGAACAGCAGAAAAATCAGTATCCGCTGATTCTAACTGTGGGCGGTACTGGCTTAGGTCCTAAAGACCTGACCGTCGAAACCCTACAACCTTTGCTGCAACGGGAAATTCCCGGTTTAATGGAAGCTTCACGTAGTTTTGGGCAAAAACGTACCCCTTATGCAGCATTAAGTCGTGGCGTGGCTGGCTATATTGAGAACAGTCTGGTGATGACCCTACCGGGAAGTCGTCAGGGTGCGAAAGAATCTCTGATCGCGGTACTTCCGGCTTTGGTGCACTTGTTTGATGTGCAAAAAAATATCCCACATGCAGGGGGCTATCAATGAATCAGGCACTATCACATTCAGCCTGCGGTGCTGAACCGGGACTGATTTCTGTTGATCAGGCACTGCAGATGTTACTTGAGCAGACGCATATCTTGGTAGCTGAAAGCCTGCCGCTTGCTCGGGCTCTGAATCGCTATCTGGCAGAGGCGATTGATTCGGCCATACCATTGCCGCTGTTTTCACAAAGTGCTGTAGATGGCTATGCGCTTTGCAGTCCAGAAAATGTTAGTGCTCACAGCACTTTTGAACTCATTGGAGAGATTCGGGCAGGGCAAAGTACTGAAATTGAACTGCGGCCAGGTCAGGCGGTGCGGATTTTTACCGGTGCCAGGATTCCAGCAGGAACTACAACGGTCGCCCGTCAGGAAATTGTCAAATGCCATGCCAATCAAATCATTATTACAACAGACCTAAAGCCTCATACGGATATACGTGATGCAGGCGAGGAAATCGCACAAGGGCAGCGTCTGGCAGATGCAGGTCAAAAACTGCATGTAGGTGCAATTGCAGCTTTGAGCATGGCAGGCGTAAAGCAGGTTTCAGTCTATCGTTATCCTAAAATTGCTGTTGTGATTACTGGAGATGAAGTCGCTTCCAGCATTGAAGACCTGAATTCCGGAAAAATCTTTGACGCCAATGCTCCACTGATTCAGGCCTGGTTTCAATCACAGGGTCAAAACGTAGATATTCTGCATGTTTCAGATAATGAGTATGAGCTGCAAACGTTAATACATCGTCTTAAAAACCAATACGACTTCATATTGACCACAGGCGGGGTTTCGGTGGGTGATTATGATTTCATTCGTCCTGTTGCCCTGGAGCAGGGTTTTGAGCAGATTTTCTGGAAAGTGAAGCAGAAGCCCGGAAAACCGATGTTATTTGCCAAGTATCGTCGAGATGATCAAGGTTACTGTTATCTCTTGGGTTTGCCGGGAAATCCGGCTGCTGTGTATGTCGGGATGCAAATCTATACGGCAACTTTACTGAATGCCTTACAAGGGCAAAAGCAGTCACCTGCATGGCTTAGTGCGGTAATGACACATGATTTGAAAGCGGATGCACGTGAACGTTTTTTAAGAATGGCTGCAGAATTTGATCAGGGTACTTTAAAGCTCAAAAGCCTGGCGAAACAGCAGTCGCATATGTTGAGTAATCTGATGCAGGCCAATTGTCTGGTACGTATTCCGGCAGCAACAGAAATCCAAGCCGGGCATGTGGTACAAGGTTTACTGATTTGAAATGCCTGTCGCAATTCTCAATATTCGAATCACATAGAATGAGAAAGATGGATTTATTCAAAGTTCTACTCACTGGCGTGCTGTTGACTAGCCCCATGCTGTATGCCGAAACAGTTAAAATATATGCCGCAGCCAGCCTGACCAATGCGATTACTGATATTTCCAGACTATATGAGCAACAGCATCGGGACATCCAGATCGTTCCGGTTTTTGCTGCGTCTTCGGTATTGGCGAAACAAATTGCGGCGGGAGCGAGCAGTGATCTATTTTTCTCTGCAGACCTAGACTGGATGAATGATCTGATCAAGAAACAAAAAATTCAGATCGGTCAGATTCGACCTATGCTTTTGAATGAACTCGTATTGATTAGTTCTATTCAGCAAAAAAATCATTTTAAAATGTCAGCTGACTTTAATTTTGCTAAAGCCTTTCAGGGTTATTTATGTACCGGACAAATGGAATCGGTGCCTGCTGGAAAATATGCCAAACAAAGCTTAACCGGGCTGGGCTGGTTGAATCAGCTTCGAGGCAGAATTGTCGGTACGGATAGCGTCCGTTCAACTCTCGCATTTGTAGAACGTGGCGAATGTCAGGTCGGTATTGTGTATAGAACTGATGCCTTGATGAGTAAAAAAGTTAAAATTTCGGGGGTGTTTCCAGCCAGAACACATCGTCCGATTGTGTATCCGATTGCTTTAACCCGGCAGGGCCAGAAAAATCAGGCAGCAGTCCAATTTTCTGAATTTATCCAGACGAGTCCAAGGGCCAGGCAGATTTTCCAGAAATATGGTTTTAAGCTTAAGGTAGGCTAACTGCTCATGCTTACACCAGAAGAACTGAGTGCCTTAGCGCTTTCAGCCAAAGTAGCGGGCTTTGCCACAGCGGTGTGTCTGCCATTTGCTATCGCCGTAGCATGGTTACTGGCGCGTTATGAATTCAGGGCCAAATTTCTCGTAGAGGCAATATTGCAGATGCCTATGGTGCTACCGCCGGTAGTACTGGGCTATCTTCTGCTCCTGCTATTTGGTCATCAGGGTATGCTGGGGCAATATCTACATAAATGGGGAATTCAGCTGATATTTAACTGGAAAGGTGCGGTACTGGCAGCAATGATTGTGGCATTTCCTTTAATGGTTCAACCAATTCGCTTGTCTTTTCAAATGATCAACCGGCAGTTAGAACAGGTGGCAGGATCTTTGGGCGCCACACCATGGCGGGTATTCTGTAGCATTAGCCTGCCTCTGGCTTTGCCTGGAATTTTAATCGGCAGCATTTTATGTTTCAGCCGCAGTCTGGGAGAATTTGGTGCCACGATTACCTTTGTTGGCAATATTCCAGAAGAAACCCGTACCATTCCCATCGCCATTTATAGCCTGTTACAACAGCCTGATGGAGAAAGTATGGCTATGCGTTTGGTCATTTTATCTCTGATTCTGGCTTTTTCAGCCTTGATTGCAAATTACTGGATCATGCAGAAGTATCAACGTAAATTGGAGGGCTAAGATGCTGAAGTGTGATTTTCAGTTTAATTACGCAAATTTCCAGCTACAGGCCAGTCTGGATATGCAGACACAATTGATTGGTATTGTGGGAGCCTCAGGAAGTGGGAAAAGCACCTTTTTAAAAAATATTGCAGGGCTATTAAAACCATCACAAGGCTTTATTCATTTTCAGCAAAAAATATTATTTGATCATCAGCAGAAACTGAATATTCCTGTTCATCAAAGAAAAATTGCCCTGATTTTTCAGCAAGCCCTACTGTTTCCGCATCTGAATGTCATGCAGAATTTGAAATATGCAGAACAGCTAAATATAAAAAATAAAGGTCAGCAGAAATTTACGTTTGAAGACATTGTGGAGTTACTCGAATTAAAGCCACTACTTCGGCATCGGGCGCATCAGCTTTCTGGTGGACAGGCACAGCGCGTTTCTATCGGTCGTGCACTTTTATCTTCTCCCGACCTATTACTTTTGGATGAGCCTTTAAATGGACTGGATCAAAAGCTGAAAAACCAGATTTTACCTTTTCTGAAAATTGTGATTCATCAAACAGATTTACCCATGATTTATGTGACTCATCATGTAGATGAAGTGGCGTATTTACAGGCACAACTGCTGCATTTTGAAAAGGGAAAAATTATTTGATCCAGCCCTGCACCGATTTAAACCAGCAATGACTCCGAGCAGGTCATCCTCTCGCTGTTTTTCTAACAATGCCTCAGAAGATATCTATCTTTCTCTCTATTTTTAAAAAAGAAACATCTAAGTTAAAATCCTGAATATAAATTAGTTAATATAAAACAATATCTTATTCTATTTTAAAAATAATCTGGCATGACCTGTGCATATACCTGATTAAAGTCAAAGAAGACTCTACATTTGTATGACGGCCAATGACGTCCGTTCTGATCGTTACTGACATGCCTGGTGCATCACAGTGACTTAAATACGTTCAGTTCTGGTAAGGAAATGGCTATGTCTTCAAATACAAGTCTCAATAAAGCAACAAAAATAAGTCTATTTAACTTTAGTACTTCAGCGATGCGGGCCTTCCATATGAGTTGGCTCGCTTTTTTTGTCTGTTTTTTTGCATGGTTTGCCTGTGCACCCTTAATGCCTGTGATTGCCGGTGAATTCAGCCTGACCAAAGAGCAGATCGCCAATATCAATATTGCCGCAGTCGCCATTACAATTCTGGTGCGTCTGATCGTGGGGCCATTGTGTGATAAATATGGTCCGCGTAAAACCTATACCGCTTTATTGATTATTGGCAGTATTCCGGTGTTTGGTGTGGCGTCGGCCAACAGTTATGAATCTTTCTTGTTTTTCCGTTTATTGATTGGCGCAATTGGTGCCAGTTTTGTCATCACCCAATATCATACCAGTATCATGTTTGCGCCGAATGTGGTGGGAACGGCAAATGCGACTACAGCAGGCTGGGGGAATGCCGGTGGCGGTGCGACTCAAGCCCTGATGCCTTTAATGCTGGCTGCTTTGGTGATGTTCGGTGTAGAACAGGCAATGGGATGGAGAATTGCGCTTCTGGTGCCGGGTATTCTGATGATCATTGTCGGTGTGCTGTACTGGAAATTCACCCAAGACTGTCCACAAGGTAATTTTAAAGAACTCCGTGCGCAAGGTATTTCTGTCGGTAGCGATAAAAAAGGTGGTCTTGCCATTCTGATGCATGCCGCACGTAACTACCGTGTGTGGATTTTGTTTGGAGCTTATGCAGCCTGTTTTGGTATTGAAATTTTCATCCATAACATTATTGCCTTGTACTTTGTCGACAACTTCCAGTTTGGCCTAAAAGAAGCAGGCATGGCTGCCGGGATTTTTGGTTTACTGGCATTGTTTGCCCGTGCCTTGGGTGGCATTGTTTCAGACAAAGTTGCGATTCAAAAAGGTCTGGATGGTCGAACCAAAGTCCTGTTTGCCTTGATCATGCTGGAAGGTCTGTTTCTTATTCTGTTTTCGCAAATGAACAGCGCGACCTTGGCTATTATGGCTATGACCATCTTTGCCTTGTTTACCCATATGGCATGTGGCGCTACCTATGCACTGGTGCCTTTTATCGACCGTGATGCCTTGGGCGGTGTGGCCGGTATTATTGGAGCAGGTGGCAATGTCGGCGCGGTGGCTGCGGGTTTCCTGCTAAAAGGGATGCTGGATATTCAAACCACTTTGATGGTACTGGGTGGCTTGGTGGTGATTGCTGCAAGTTGTGTGTTGATGATCCGTTTCTCTGTCGAGCATAAAGAAAAAGAACAGCGTTTATATGAACAGGCCGTGACTGAACGTCATCTGGCAGAAGCACAGCAATAACACTACATTCCTGATTTAAAATGAATCAATAAAAAGGATAGCAATATCCTTTTTGTTGTTTTTGCTAACTCAATAATAAAAATAATGAACCCAATATTCAGAATAGAAAAGTATTATTTAAAAAGAACAGGACGGTTGAATTCATCTAATAAAAATAAAAAGCATTTATAGTTTATATGTTTAATTTGAGATGAAAAAAAATATATGTCTTTTAATAATCATTCTAAATAAATTTAATAAGTGCAGATAAAATAAAAGCCATTTTAATAATGGCTTTTATGCTTATAGTGGGGGATTAATAAGTTTTATAAGGTAAAAACTTTCCGGATAATAAGACATTCACCCGATCTCCGTTTGGGTTATTCTCACGTTGAATATCCATACTGAAATCAATTGCACTCATAATCCCATCTCCGAATTCTTCATGGATCAGTTCTTTAATGGTCATACCATAGACGCTGACCACCTCATACCAGCGATAAATCAGCGGATCTGTCGGCACACTGGTTGGCAGAGAACCTTTATAGGGTACGATTTGCAGCCAGGCGATGGCTTCATCAGTCAATCCAAATATTTCACCAATTTTTTCTGCCTGTTCTTTATTAAAAGCCATCTGACCCAAACATGCGGCTGTCATCCATTCTTTAGAAAGGCCTATAGCTTCAGCGACATCTGCCCATTTGATAGACTTTAAAACTTTCGCTGAAATAATCATGTCTGTCACTTGTTGACGATGGCTAATCATAATCTTCTCCAATAGCTATATTTAAAAAATGACCGTTATAGATAATGCAGAGATTGTGCCAATATAATTATTAGGATTAAATTTTAAAATAATTTATATGATTTTCATTAGACATTTAAAATATATGGCATGCTATTTGCTTTAATCTATATTAAATATGGCAACGGCGCCATAACACAATTGATCTGTTTGAATAATGCAAGGCAAAGACGCCTAGGGTTGAAATAGACCTTAGGCGTTTTTTATTTGCAAACAGGCAAGTAATTTATATAAAGGGGATAAAAATATGGCTTATCTTGCTCCTGCAGAGTTTGCAAAAAAAGTGGTCGATGCCGGTGAGGCAAAACTTCATATGGCAACGCGTGATGTTTTAATTCGTGCGTTTATGGCAGGCGCAATTCTGGCACTGGCAGCAGTATTTGCCGTGACGATTGCGGTACAAACAGGGGTGCCACTGATCGGTGCGCTGCTATTTCCAGTCGGTTTCTGCATGTTGTATCTCTTGGGCTATGACCTGCTCACTGGGGTATTTGTATTGACTCCATTAGCCTGGCTAGATAAACGTCCTGGGGTAACGTGGTCACGTATTTTAAAAAACTGGGGACTGGTTTTTTTAGGTAACTTTGCCGGATGTTTAACCGTGGCAGTGTTGATGGCCGCAGTCTATACCATGGGTTTCGCCGCTGAACCGAATGCGGTCGGGGTGAAAATCGCCCATATTGGGGAAGACCGGACTTTGGGCTATGCCGAATATGGTTTTGCTGGCTGGATGACAATTTTTATCCGCGGCATGCTGTGTAACTGGATGGTATCACTCGGGGTAATTGGCGCCATGATGTCAACCACGGTCAGCGGCAAATTCATCGCGATGTGGATGCCAATCATGCTGTTTTTCGCCATGGGCTTTGAACATTCAGTGGTAAATATGTTCCTGTTCCCATTTGCCATGATGATGGGCGGTGATTTCTCGATTACAGACTATTTCTTGTGGAATGAATTACCGGTGGCACTGGGGAATCTGGTGGGCGGTCTGGCACTGACAGGTCTGGCGCTCTATACCACGCATGTACGTACTGGCGATAAAAAAGAATTCTAATCTGAGCATGATGATTTATGCCTTGAGATTAAAGGGATCAATTCGATCCCTTTTTGAGTATTTAAAATGAATAAAAAATTAAAGATCAGCATTGGGCAATATTCTTCCGCTGGAATCAAAGCACAGAATCAGGACTTTCATGGGGTCTATATTCCGGAAGGCCATGCGCTTAGCAGTAAGGGCATTGCCTGTGCAATTGCAGACGGGATCAGTAGCAGCAATGTCAGCCATATTGCAGCAGAAACTGCAGTCAGCAGTTTTTTATCGGATTATTATTCGACTTCGGATGCATGGAGTACTCAAACTTCAGCGGCACGGGTTATTCGTGCGACTAATTCCTGGCTCTATGCACAAACCCAGCAAAGCCGCGGGCGTTTTGATAAAGACCAGGGTTATGTCTGCACCTTTAGTGCACTGATTTTGAAAAAAAACAGGGCACATATCTTTCATGCTGGCGACAGCCGGATTTATCGCATTCAGGCACAAGCCATTGAACAGTTGACGGCTGATCACCGTGTTTGCCTGTCATCAACAGAACATTATTTAAGTCGTGCACTGGGTGCCGACCATCGTATCGATGTCGATTATCAGCAGCTTGAATTATGTGAAGATGATTTCTTTATCTTGATGACAGATGGTGTCTATGAATTCATAGATATTCAACTCATCTCGAATATGGTCGAGCAGCAACAACATCTGGATATTATTGCCAAGTCTATAGTCGAGCTGGCTTTAAAGCGGGGTAGTGATGACAATCTCACCATTCAAATCATTAAAGTGGAACAGTTGCCTGAGGAGGAATCCTTTCATATCAAGAGCCATGTTTTATTTCCGCAACAGCTGAGTCATGGTGATCTGTTTGAAGGTTATCGGATTGATAAAATCCTGCACCAAAATCATCGCAGCAGCCTCTATTTGGCGCATGATGAAGCAACACAAAATCAGCTGGTCATTAAAACCTTGTCTGTCGATGTGCAGGATGACCTGCAAGCGATGGAACAATTTCAGCTGGAAGACTGGGTATCGAAACGCTTAAAACATGAAAATCTGCTGCAATGCTATCCACATAAGGGCAGCAAGAAGTTTTTATTTCAAAGTTATGAATATTTACAAGGGGAAAGCCTAAACCGATGGCTGCACCGTCATAAAACTGCTTTAACTTTACAGCAGTTGCTTCCGATCATTGAGCAGGTGGCCAAAGCATTAAATGCCATGCACCGTCTTGAAATGCTGCACCAGGATGTACGACCAGAAAATGTCATGCTGCTCGAACCAGCCGATACCTTGAAAGTGAAACTGATTGATTATGGATCGACTGCGGTCAGAGGTCTGGTTGAACTGAATCCCAAACATGCAGATGTTCCTTTGGGAACCTTGGCCTTTATGGCACCTGAATATTTTATTGGATGCTCCCCATCAGTAAAATCAGATCAGTTCTCGCTGGCGGTGATGAGTTATTATTTATTAACCCGACAGTTGCCTTATGGGACGGACCTCGCGCGCTGCAAGACCGAAAAGGCCTTAAAGCAGGTTCGATATCATCCTCTCTATGAGTATCGACCGGATCTGCCACATGGCTTGGACGCAATCTTTAAAAAAGCGCTTTCCATTCGCCCGGAGCAGCGCTATGAAGCACTTTCAGCCTTTATATATGATCTGAAACACCCAGATATCAAATTTAAAAAATCAGTTTCACGCCCTATGCTTGAAAAGCATCCAGTCACTTTCTGGAAATCCTGCACAGCGATTCTGTTTTTGTTATTGCTCTGGGTATTTGCACTGTATTTTAGCCAATGAAAATAATCCAAATAAGCTGTTGAACGATTTTTTTGATTTAAATAAAAAATCAATAGTGATTTAAGTTGAGATGTAGTCAAAATATCTATTTATTCTTATTGCAGATTTTTATATTTTTACGATGATTGACTTTGTATTTTTGAAGATTATCCCTATAAAATAGCAAGTGCAGTTAAAATCTAAATAAGCATAAAAACATTGGAATAATAATTGCTTATTTTTAATACCATTAGAATAAAAAGGCAGATGAGACATGAAAATTCAATTTTTTAAGCTGATTTTAATCTTGGGCAGCAGCATGGTGATGAGCCAAACCAGTCTCGCCGGAGATGGTGGCTTGCGTTTTGCTGAGAAAAATCAGGAAATAGCGGCACAAATTCAGGCCAAGAAAAAAACGGCAGAAATACAAGCGCAGTCCCTACAAGCAAAAGCCTCTACAGAAACGAAATAGTAAAATAGCACTCATCCAAGAAGGTGAGCTGTTCAGATTAGATCAGATGTATAAGATGTGGTGATGCGAAAAACTAGTCCCTAACTTTTTAATACTGAAAAAAAACTCCCCATCTATTTTAAGAATGGGGAGTTTTTTATTTTGCGTCTCAGGGAAAATTACTGAATTTGTTCCTCATCCTGTCTTTCCTGACGCAGCTGATCACGTTGTCTCTGTGGATCATGAAGGCCTAATTGACCTCGCTGGATCTCACGATCCTGTTTTTCTTGAGGATCAAGTTGTTCTTCAGTGAGTTCTTCATCATTTCGATCGATTGGATTCGACATAGTCTTTCATCCTCTAAAATACTTTCTAATTTTTATTGTATGAGTGCAGCAAAATTATTCTGTGACTTTTATACCGGAGTTAGTTTTCTATCTTGTTGCTGCTGTAAGTTTAATCAATATTTTATGGGTTATTTTAATGATGGTTAAGTTAAACAAGAAAATTAAATTAATGAAATTAAGGGAATAGTAATTTAAACCTATAAACCTAATAGTTGAATATATCTCATTATTCTGGTTTTGAAATGAGAAAAACTAAATAAAATAAGAAAAATGGGTTATGCTTAAGACAGATTAAGTGTCATCCGTCTTTTAAATTTCCGGTATTTTTCATGATAGAACTTCGCCATTTAAGAACTTTAACTGCTCTGCGGGAGCATGGTTCTCTGGTTGCAGCAGCAAGTGATTTATGTTTAACCCCGTCAGCCTTGTCACATCAGCTACGTGAACTCGACCAATGGTTTGGCATCGAAGTGGTCAATCGGCGTAGTCGCCCTGTGAGCTTTTCAAATGTTGGGGAGCGGTTGCTAAAACTGGCAGATGAAATATTACCGCAAGTTCAAATTGCACAGAGTGATATCAGCCGAATTGTGCATGGTCAGACCGGACGAATTGTTTTTTCCTCTGAATGTCATAGCTGTTTTGACTGGTTGATGCCGCTACTCAATCAATACCGGATGCAATATCCGGATGTAGACCTGGACTTTGCCTCAGGTTTTGAGTCGAATCCGCATGAATTATTGCAAACTGGAGAGTTTGATCTGCTGATTACGGCTGATCCGATTGCGCTTAAAGGCATTGAATATTTTCCAATATTTGAATACGAATCACGCTTGGTTTTATCCAATACCCATCCATTAGTACGTGCGAAAGAGATTACTGTTCAGGAACTTGCTGAAGAAACGCTAGTAACTTATCCGGTGGATAAACACCGTTTGGACATCATGTCGCGTTTGTTTATTCCAGCTAATATTCTACCAAAAGCCATTCGTACCACCGACTTGACCCAAATGCTGATTCAGCTGGTGGCAAGTGGCCGCGGGATTGGTGCACTGCCAGACTGGGTGGTAAATGAATATGAGCAAAAAGGCTGGGTGACATCACGCCGTTTAGACTGTGTGGCGCCTGAAGGCTTGCGTCGTACTTTATACGCCGGCTATCGCATAGAAGAAAAACAGAAAGATTATTTTGAAGGCTTCTTGAAACAGCTGGATCGGTTTTCCAAAAAAAGACAGGTCTACTACAATTGATCAATGAATAGGTGAATATCTATAAGCCCGTGATTCTTAAAAATCCTGCATCGTCAGGATTTTTAAAAATTGATTGTTTTTCTCTCAAGGATTTCAATTTTTCTATAAGGTGATGAGGTTAATCTTGTCTACTTTAAATCAGAAAATATACAACTTCGGCCAACTTTTGAAATTAAAGAACTGGTTTGGTCGATTATAAATTTTTCTACTTATCACATTTTGCCAAATGGAAATATATCTGTGCATAATTAAATTACATATTATTAAATATCAGTTACTTAAAAATTAAGTTCTTGGAACTTGTGAGGATGTGGTTTTGATCTTGCAAGTTGATTTTTAATAAAAAGATTAAATAAAATGAAAAAACATACGCTGATCAGTCAATTTTTTGGCAGAAAATAACTCCTGAAAATAACAATGTTGATCTATGCTACAGCATAATTTTTAAACTGATTTCCTCTCATAAAACGGAATCACTTATACAGGACTGTATAAAATCGCCATGCACATGACAAAAATTCCTCTCAAGAAAAGCCCGCTGAGCCTCATGATTCTGTCGATTGTCTCAGGTCATCTTTATGCTGAAACTGCCGTAGAACCGGACAATGTTCAACAGCTGAATACTATTGTGATCAGCGCTGAGCAAAATGCCAATCCGCAGCAGCAATATCAGAAAGAGCTGGCTCAGGTTTCAGGAGGAACGAATTTCATTGGTGAGCAGCAATTAGAACAGCAGCGACTTGCAACCACAGCCGATGTATTCCGTTTACAGCCAGGAATTTATGCCCAGTCTGCAGGGAATGAAGGTGCAAAAATATCGATCCGTGGCTCAGGAATCAACCGGACTTCAGGTGCACACGCATCCGGTACGCACGTCCTGATTGACGATATTCCATTTACCGGGCCGGGCGGTACAGCGTATGAACTGCTAGAACCCTGGTGGATTGATCATGTCGGGGTTTATCGCGGAGCCAATGGCTTTAAGCAAGGCGGACTGGCCTTAGGTGGAACAATCAACTATAGAACCAAGACCGGCGCAGATCAGGATGGCTCTGAACTCAAATATGAAATGGGCAGCCATGGTTATCAAAAATATCAGTTTAGTACCGGCCGAAAGCTGGATCAGATAGATTATTATCTGGCGCTGACGAGTACCCAGTTTGATGGAATTCAGGATCATGCTGAAGGCGATGGTAAGGGTCTGGCTTTTAATTTGGGCTATCAGATCAGTCCGGATATCGAAACCCGTTTTTATGCTCGTTACCGTGAGAGCAAGCATTTAACTCCAGGACGGATTACACAAGAACAGCTCAAAAATGATCCTGAAGCAGCGAATAGCTTTAATTTAGCGGTAGATGCCAAACGGATTCAGCCAGGCAGTACCTGGTTGGCCAATACTACGACCTGGAATTTACAGGATGATGCTAAACTGACCGGCAGTCTGGCTTATCATCATTATCCGCTGGATTTACGTGAAAGCAGTTATCGTACTAATGTCGATTATGAAGATATTACAGCGCGCTTCCAGTATGAAAGGCCTTATCAGTTTCTAGGTCTGGAGCATCAGGGGCGTATTGCCTTGCGCACTACCACACACCGCCCGGACAGTGGGGTTACTGAAACTTTAAGATTTAATACAGAAATTGGTAATCAAACTTATCCGGCAGACACAGTTACCCGCCGTTATACCTATCGTGGTTCAGACAACGTGCTGCAATTTGATCAGGAAACTACATTAAATGATCAGTTCAAATTAGATCTGGGATTGGCAGCTGTGTATACCCATCGGGAAAGTGAAGTGACTTATGCAAATATTATTCCCGACCCAGATTTAGGTCCTGATGTAGATCCTAAAGTCAGTCGTTATGAATGGAATTTTGCACCACGAGTTGGATTGACCTATCAGCCAAATGACTCTGTGCAATGGTTTGCTAATTTAAGCCGGAGTATTGAACCGGCACATCCTTGGGCAATGGCTTGGTCTTCACCTTATTACTATTCTAAAGACAGTGGAGCTGCATCAAATCGAGTACGTGCGCCAATCTATTTGGATACGCAAACCACCAATAGTTTTGAACTGGGGGGGCGTGGACAATCAGGTTTTGGAGACTGGGCACTGAGCTACTATTATTCCAAGATTAAAAAGGAGCTATTGTCTTCTGAAATGATTAAAAATTACGGGAATGATTCTGATTCTACTACTTCAGAGGAAAGAATTAGTGTAGAAGCAAATGCGACACCAACGATTCATCAAGGGGTGGAGCTAAGTCTGGATACGCCATTGCATGAATCCGAATATGGCGAACTGCGTCTGCAACAAGCTTATACGCTTAGCGATTTTCAGTATAAAAATGATCCATTGTTTGGTAAGAACCAGTTACCGGGGATTCCAAAACATCTTTATCAGGCTCAACTGAGTTATGCTTTGAATAATGGCCTCTATATTGGTCTGAATACTGAATATGCATCCAAAATGGCACATGATTATGCCAATAGCCGATTCAGTGACGACTATCAGATCTGGGGCATTGACTTGGGTTATGCACCAGAACATCAATCATGGAAAACTTGGATCAACTTTAAAAATATCACCGATGAAAAATATGCTGCGGTCGTGATTCCTGGTTTAAATGATCAAGGCGCTGATGTAGCGCGATCTTCGCCAGGTGAAGGTTTTTCTACTTATGCCGGTGTGTCATTTAAATTTTAATTATTTAAAATCAAAAAAAGAGCGGTAAAAACCGCTCTTTTTATTTATTGATAGAAAGGATTTATCAGGTTTCCAAAATTCCGGTAACGCCTGTCACAATCATATCAATGGCAATCGTACCAATCAGAAGCGCTGCAACACGACCGACAATATCGACATACAGGTCAATGTAGTTGGAATATTTATGCTGTAAATGATCATGCAGGTATTTCATCAGAATTAGCAAGCTACAGGTCAGAAACAGGGTAAAGAAAATCACCAGAATGGTTTGCATTAAACTGAGCTGAATCCCGGTAATCACGGAAGCCGAAATGGTGCCGGGACCGATCATAAACGGCATGGCAATCGTACCCGCCAGATGACTGGGCGCTCCACGCATCACACCAATCGTATCAGCACCTTCAAAGACATAACGATAGCCGATCACCAAAAAGATAATACCGCCAAAAATCTGGAAGGACTCAAACCGTACATGCAAGACTTCATTAAAGAAGGCTTCACCGGTTTTTGCAAAAATGATGAACACAATAAAGCTGATCAGACTGCCTTGAATCAATGCCATGTTGAATACTTTTGCATCGGAATTACGGATAATTCCGAGCATGTAAATACTCATCAAAAATGGATTGAGCAGGGAGAAAAACAGGGCAAAGGCATTCAAACTTTCTGACATCATTGAGTCCTTCCGTAGTTGAGAGATCCTAGATTTCACGATCCGGGAACAGCGGACGTTTACCTGGGCTAATACGGTTAATATGTAGATACATCATATGGCGTTCATATTTATCCAGGATGTCATTGATCACCTGTTCCTTACTGTAACCGACCAGATCGTTTCCCTGAGAGCCTTCAAACAGATAACTTTCCAGACGATAGTAATAACGTTTGGTTCGTTTACCACGTGAACTGAAATTTGGCGTGTCATAGCGTACCGGCCATATTTCGTAGACAAAGTTTTCTTCTTCATCGAGCTGAATGGTCAGATCCAGATGATACAGTTCAGGTTCTTCCTCAAGCGATTTTTCCTGAATATTTACTTGAATACCTTTGTCAATTAACTCGGTTGCAACGGCCTCAATGGCTGGTTTGCAAACATTGTCCAGCATGGTCCGCGTCTGGGACAGGCTTGGATGCAGCATGACCCGGCTCAGACGCTTCTTCCAGTTCAAAATATCCACATTACCGACCACAGGTGCCGCATTCAGGCTGGTGCTTGCCTGACGAAAATCCTCCAGACGCAAGGACTTATACAGTCCCGCCATCACAAAGAAAATGACGAAACTAAAAGGCAGACCCATAATAATTGTGGTGTTCTGTAATGCTGTCACGCCATTCGCCATGAGCATTGCCAAAGTCAGCAAACCGATGGCAATGGCCCAGAACACACTCAGCCAGCGCGGTGAATCATGTTCAATATTAGTGAATTTGGTCGTGAAATTTCCCAATACCAATGCCCCCGAGTCCGCTGAGGTCACATAGAACAGTAAGCCGGTAATGGTGGCGACACCTGCAGTAAACATAAAGCCTGGATACTGCGCCAGCAGATCATAAAAACCATGTGCCGGATTTTCTAAAACTGTCGTAGCAAGTTGAGTATTACCATCAAAAATCACGCTGTATAAAGCACTGTTACCGAAAATAGACAACCAGGTCAGGGTAAATAACAGAGGAATAACCAAAGTCCCGGTGACAAATTCGCGAATGGTACGACCACGGGAAATACGGGCCAGGAACAGACCAACAAAAGGTGACCAGGCGATCCACCATGCCCAGAAGAACAGGGTCCAGCTATTCATCCACTCTTTCGGTTGTTCAAAAGGAAAACTGGTTAAAGAAAGTTTCGGGAACTGGCTGATATAGTCACCAAAATTTTGAATCAAGGCGGCTAATAAAAACTCGGTATTGCCTACAAACAGAATGAATAGCAGCAGCCCAATTGACACATAGATATTAATCTCAGACAGGATCCGGATGCCTTTATTGACACCGGCAGTGACTGAAATAATAGTAATAATCACAGCAACGGCGATGAGTGCGGTTTGAATCCAGATATTTTCTGGTAAATCAAACAATACATGCAGGCCATAATTTAATTGCACAACGCCAATCCCGCAGGTGGTGGCAATCCCGAAAATCGTGCCGAGTACTGCAGCCGTATCCACAGTATGGCCAATTGGACCATTAATTTTTTTTCCAAAAATAGGATAGAGTGCTGATCGAATGGTGAGCGGTAAATTATAGCGATAGCTGAAATAACCTAGCGCGACCCCAATCAGTGCATACATACTCCAGCCGGTTAAACCGTAGTGAAACAGGGTCCATACCATGGACTGGCGCGCAGCTTCGAAGGTTTCACCTTCGCCTACAGGCGGATTTATATAATGCGAAAGCGGTTCCGCCACTGAGAAAAACATCAGGTCAATCCCGATTCCGGCAGAAAATAGCATCGCCGACCAACTCAACAGGCTAAATTCTGGCTTGGAATGTTTGGGGCCTAATTTAATCTCGCCATAACGGGAACAGGCGATAAAGACGATAAAAACCAGATACAGCGTTGCCGCTAGCAGGTAATACCAGCTAAAGGTACGACTGACCCAGTTTAAAATATTGATAATGACTTGATTGGCTTGTTCATTAAATAAAATGGTAATGATAGAAAACAGCAGAATAAGTGTCGCCGAAAAATAAAAAACTACTTTATTCAGACCATCTTGCATCTCTTCATTTTTCTTTTGCATAAATCCATGACCATCGTGTTGTTGCCGGATGATCTACAGTGCAGTGTGATTTAAAAGCAAAAGCCTGCGGTAAAGCTTCCTTGTTTTCGTGAATTACAAACTTTTGCAAATCCAAAACAAACTGCGCTGTACATCAAGGGTGAGCTGGCACTATAATTTTTATTAATTGAACGTTCAATTAAAAAAGCGTTTATGAATTGTTACATCATTCAGCTATTTGCTTTAGCAGAGTGACTTTCTATTGTTATATCCGTTATTCAGGTTAGTCTTATGCCAAAAGTTGGTATGCAACCGATCCGTCGCCAGCAACTGATCGATGCCACCTTAGCTGCAGTGAATGAGCTAGGTTTTGCAGAAGCTTCAATTAGTCAGATTGCTCAGAGGGCAGGTGTCTCAACCGGCATCATAAGTCATTATTTTCAAGGTAAAAATGGCTTGATTGAAGCCACAATGCGTTACTTATTGCAGCAATTGGGTAAATCTGTTGCACAGATAAAGATACAGGTTGATGACTTACCGGAGCAGCGCTTACTGGCGATCGTACGTGGTAATTTTGCTGCTCCACAAACCGACAAGGCGGCCATGAAAGTCTGGTTGGCGTTCTGGGCTAGCAGTTTGCATCAACCTGAGTTACATCGGTTACAGCAGATCAATCATTACCGCTTACATTCCAACCTTAAATATGAATTCATGAAAAAGTTGAATAAAGACCAGGCAGAGAAAGCCGCTCAAGGTTTGGCAGCATTGATTGATGGATTCTGGTTAAGAGGTGCTTTGGTAAATGGCGAAATTGACCCAGAACTGCCGATTGAACTGTGTAGTGAATATATCCGGCAACAACTCAAATAACCCACCTGCGAGGAAATTCCATTGACAACATTCAAACTGCAACGTCCTTATATTCATGGACAATATGTCGATGCAACGTCCAATAGCACGTTTCAAACGATTAATCCTGCAACAGGCGAAATTCTGGCAGACGTGCAGGTATGTACGCGAAAAGATATCGATCGCGCTGTTGAATCGGCACAACAAGGACAAAAAGTCTGGGCAGAAATGACGGCGATTCAACGTTCCCGTATTTTGAACAAGGCTGTTGCCATCCTCCGTGAACGTAATGACGAGCTGGCGCGTTTAGAAAGTCTCGACAGTGGTAAAGCTTTCAGTGAAACATCCACCGTCGATATTGCGACAGGTGCAGATGTACTCGAATACTATGCAGGTATTTTGCCAGCATTAGAAGGCCAGCAAATCCCGCTCAGAAGCAGTTCGTTTGTTTATACTCGCCGTGAACCTTTGGGTGTGGTTGCCGGGATTGGTGCATGGAATTATCCGGTTCAAATTGCCTTATGGAAATCTGCACCTGCACTGGCAGCAGGCAATGCCATGATCTTTAAAGCCAGTGAAGTGACGCCTTTAACTGCATTAAAACTGGCAGAAATTTATACTGAAGCAGGTGTGCCGCATGGTGTCTTTAATGTGGTTACCGGCAGTGGTGAAATTGGTGGTTATCTGACTTCGCATCCTGATATTGCCAAAGTGTCGTTTACCGGTGGCGTTTCTACCGGCAAAAAGGTCATGGCGCAAGCTGCAAATTCTAGCCTGAAAGAAGTCACGATGGAGCTGGGCGGTAAGTCTCCGCTGATTATCTGTGAAGATGCCGATCTGGATTTGGCGGCCGATATTGCCATGATGGCCAATTTCTATAGTTCCGGTCAGGTGTGTACCAACGGTACTCGCGTATTTGTGCCTTTGGCATTGAAAGCAGAATTTGAAGAAAAGATTTTGCAGCGTGTTGAACATATCCGTATGGGTGATCCACTTGATCCTGAAACCAATTTCGGTCCGGTTTCCAGCTTTGAGCATATGGAAAAAGTGCTGGGCTATATCGAAAAAGGCAAGATAGAAGGGGCACGCCTATTATGTGGCGGCGGCCGTGCTAAGGATGAACAGTTTGTCCAAGGAGCTTATGTCCTGCCAACCGTATTTACCGACTGCCGTGATGACATGACCATTGTACGTGAAGAAATCTTCGGTCCAGTCATGAGCATCCTGAGTTATGACACCGAGCAAGAAGCCATTCGTCGTGCCAATGATACCGATTATGGTCTGGCTGCAGGTGTCGTCACACCAGACTTAGCCCGTGCACACCGAATTATTCATCAGGTAGAAGCGGGTATCTGCTGGATCAATACCTGGGGTGAATCGCCTGCAGAAATGCCTGTCGGTGGTTATAAACATTCCGGTGTTGGACGTGAAAATGGGCTTGTGACCTTGCAGCATTACACCCAGACCAAATCGGTTCAGGTCGAACTCAGTCCTTTCCAATCTGTATTTAGCGCATAAGGGGGATTTGATGAATTACGACTATATTATTATCGGTGCGGGCTCTGCGGGTAATGTTCTGGCAGCGCGTTTAACTGAAGATCCAGATACTAAGGTGCTATTACTTGAGGCAGGTGGCCCGGACTATCGTCTGGATTTTAGAACCCAGATGCCGGCTGCTTTAGCTTATCCTTTACAAGGACGCCGTTATAACTGGGCCTATCTGACCGATCCAGAACCCCACATGAACAATCGCCGTATGGAATGCGGCCGTGGTAAAGGTCTGGGCGGATCTTCACTGATTAATGGCATGTGCTATATCCGTGGTAATGCTATGGATCTGGAACAGTGGGCCAGCCTTAAAGGTCTGGAACACTGGAACTATGCGCAGTGTCTACCCTATTACAAAAAAGCTGAAACCCGCGATATTGGCGGCAATGACTATCATGGCGATTCAGGCCCGGTTTCAGTCGCAACGCCTAAGAATGGTAATAATGAGCTGTTTCATGCCATGGTCGAAGCTGGGGTTCAAGCCGGTTATCCACGTACTGATGACCTGAATGGCTATCAGCAGGAAGGTTTTGGGCCGATGGACCGTACTGTAACGCCGCAAGGCCGTCGTTCCAGTACAGCACGTGGTTATCTCGATATAGCCAAAGGCCGGGATAATCTCACGATTATTACCCACGCCATGACCAACCGTATTCTGTTTAATCGTAATCAGGCGATTGGTGTGGAATATTTTGAAGGACAAAATACCTTACAGCCGATTCAGGTCTTTGCAGACCGTGAAGTATTGCTATGTGCAGGTGCAATTGCCTCGCCGCAAATCCTGCAACGCTCCGGTGTAGGTCCGGCCGAACTGTTAAAAAGTCTGGATATTCCGGTGGTTCAGGACCTGCCGGGTGTGGGTGAAAACCTGCAAGACCATCTGGAAATGTACTTACAATATAAGTGCAAAAAACCGGTCAGCTTATACCCAGCATTAAAATGGTATAACCAGCCCATGATTGGCGCAGAATGGTTATTCCTGGGTAAAGGCATTGGTGCCAGCAACCAGTTTGAAGCGGGTGGCTTTATCCGTTCTTCGGATGAGTTTGAATGGCCAAACATCCAGTATCACTTCCTGCCAGTGGCGATTAACTATAATGGGACCAATGCTATTCATGAACACGGCTTCCAGGCTCATGTCGGTTCCATGCGTTCACCATCTCGTGGTCGGGTTCGCCTGAAATCCAAAGATCCGTTTGAACATCCAAGTATTCTGTTCAACTATATGAGTACTGAACAGGACTGGCGCGAATTCCGTGATGCCATCCGTATTACCCGTGAAATTATGCATCAGCCCGCCCTGGATCCCTATCGTGGTGAAGAAATCAGTCCGGGCAAAAATCTGCAAACTGATGCAGAAATTGATGAATTTGTTCGTAATCATGCAGAAACAGCGTATCATCCGTCCTGTAGCTGTAAAATGGGTGAGGATGACATGGCGGTTGTCGATGGTTATGGACGCGTACATGGAATGCAGGGGTTGCGTGTGATTGACGCCTCGATTATGCCTTTGATCATTACCGGTAACCTCAATGCAACTACGATTATGATCGCTGAAAAACTGGCAGACCATATTCGTGGCAAACCTGCTCTTGCGCCTTCATCTGCACCTTTTTACAAGGCGCCTCGCGCTTAAATTATGGTTTTATTCCTGCCGCCTAGCAAAGCAGGAGTAAAGCGAATTTCAATTTTGTCCCAAAGCGGAGATAAAACCTCGACTGCTTTCGGTTTTATCTCCGCTTTACTTAATACATTTATATTTTATGAAAATATTCAATCAAACAGTGCTGTTTGGCTGTGCTGCTGTTTCAAGTTTTTACTGTTATGCCGATGGTGCGGAAGTAAAACAAATAGAAGCAAGCGGAAACTTGAGTGTGGTCTCCAAATACGTCTCCCGCGGTTTGACCAATGCGCCTGAAAATGATGATGTTGCTGTACAGGCTGCATTGAATCTGGCTTATGGTAATTTTTATGTCGGATATTGGGGATCTACGCTTGGATACTCTTATGCAGAAGTGCAGGGGCGTCAGGGACATCGTTCAGACAAATTCGAGCATAACTTTCTGCTGGGTTATACCCATAGCAGCGAAAATTATGATTGGGATCTATGGAACGCAACCTATTATTATCCGGGCGGTGAGAACACCACTGGAAATGAGCTGGGTTTAAATGTAAGTCGTACATTGAATGATCAGACCAGTATCGGCGCCAGCGTATCGACCTATCTGTATGATGTGGCTTATGCCAATCAGGGCGATACTTTTTATACGCTTAACCTGAGCCACCAGTTGAATGATCGCCTGAATGCCAGCATTACAGCAGCAGGGAGCTATTTTAACGATGAAGGCAAATATGAGGGTGGTGAACTGGGCGATACCGAAAAGCAGTTTGCCTTTCGTTATGCCTCTGCCGGACTCAGTTATGCCATCTTGCCTCAATTAAGTGTGTCAGGCGAATATCTGCTGGGAGGTTATGATCGCTATGGTGAAAAGCAGCGCAATCTGGCTTTATTTGGTTTAAGTTATGATTTTTAATTAGTTCAGTTGTATGGTCTTGACTGAGGTGTTTTATCCGAAATTTGACCGGATCAAAAATCTCAGCTAAAGCTCACCAAAGCAATAGAAGAAGCAATGCAGCAAAACAGGTTATAAAAACTGAATATATCCTGTTTTTGTTTGCGTCATTTACGAGAAATATGCCGGAAAAACTCACAAACGTTATCAATTTCATCAAATGACTCTATAATAGCGCCCATCCTTAAAGGGTTCGCCGTAGCAGCATGGCTACGTCATTACCCTGATTCATTTTTAAGTCAAGTTCTCCTGCGTAATTCGGCTTGTACATTCAGATTCAGCATCTTATCTGTCCATGTGGCACATAAGAACATTTAGGTGTCCACATGGAAATCAAGGTCAATTATCTCGACAATCTCCGCCAAGAAGCCAAATTTGATGACTTCACGGTAATTGCCGATCAACCGATTCGCTATAAAGGCGATGGTTCCGCTCCCGGCCCATTCGATTATTTTCTGGCCTCATCGGCGCTTTGTGCAGCTTACTTTGTCAAAGTATATTGTGCAGCACGTGATATTCCGACTGATAATATCCGCCTTTCGCAAAATAATATTGTTGATCCTGAAAACCGCTATAAACAGATTTTTAAAATTCAGGTGGAGCTGCCGGCTGATATTTCTGAAAAAGATCGCCAAGGAATTTTACGTTCGATCGACCGTTGTACCGTCAAGAAAGTAATTCAAACCGGTCCTGAATTTGTCATTGAAGAAGTGGAAAGTATCGATGCAGATGCTCAAGCCTTGTTAATGCCAAGTCTGGCTTCTGATCATACGACTTTTATTCCGGGTAAAGACCTTCCGCTGGAAGAAACCATTGCCAATATGTCTGCAATTCTGGCAGGCCTTGGCATGAAGATTGAAATCGCGTCTTGGCGTAATATCGTGCCGAATGTGTGGTCATTGCATATCCGTGATGCGCAGTCGCCAATGTGTTTTACCAATGGTAAGGGCTCAACCAAAGAAAGTGCGCTGGCATCTGCTTTGGGTGAATTTATTGAGCGTCTGAACTGTAACTTCTTCTATAATGACCAGTTCTGGGGTGAAGATATTGCCAATGCAGAATTTGTGCATTATCCGGATGAAAAATGGTTCCAGCCAGGTCCAAATGGCGAGTTGCCAGCAGAAGTTTTAGATGAACATACCCGTGAAATTTATGATCCAGAAGATGAGTTATTGGGTACCCATCTTTATGATACTAATTCGGGGAACAAGGCTCGCGGTATCTGTTCATTGCCATTTGTACGTCAGTCTGATGGTGAAACCGTTTATTTCCCATCAAATCTAATCGAAAACCTTTACTTAAGTAACGGGATGAGCGCCGGGAATACCTTGGCTGAAGCGCAAGTACAATGTCTGTCTGAAATTTTTGAGCGTGCGGTAAAACGCGAAATTCTGGAAGGTGAACTGGCACTACCGGATGTGCCTGAACATGTTCTGGCAAAATATCCAAAAATTGTTGAAGGCATTAAAGGCCTAGAAGAACAGGGCTTCCCGGTTCTGGTCAAAGATGCATCTTTAGGCGGTCAGTTCCCGGTCATGTGTGTCACCTTGATGAACCCACGTACCGGCGGTGTATTTGCCTCATTTGGTGCCCATCCAAACTTTGAAGTGGCTTTGGAACGCAGTCTGACTGAGTTATTGCAAGGCCGTAGTTTTGAAGGTCTGAATGATCTGCCAAAACCAACCTTTAGCAGTAATGCCGTGACTGAACCAAATAACTTCGTCGAGCATTTCATCGACTCGAGCGGTGTAGTGTCTTGGCGTTTCTTCAGCGCGAAATCAGATTATGATTTTGTCGAGTGGGATTTCACTAATAACGGTCAAAATTCGAATGCGGACGAAGCTCAGGAATTATTCACGATTCTGGAAGACATGGGCCATGAAGTTTATATGGCGGTGTATCAGCATCTAGGTGCAACAGCTTGCCGTATTCTGGTACCGGGCTATTCGGAAATTTATCTGGTAGAAGATCTGGTTTGGGACAATACCAACAAGGCTTTGTTATATCGTGAAGATATCCTGAATCTGCACCGTCTGGATGATGAACAACTGCAAGCATTGGTTGAGCGTCTGGAAGAAGCAGATGAGGATGACTATACCGAAATCAAAACCTTGATCGGTATCGAGTTCGATGAAAATACTGAATGGGGCCAACTCACTATTCTGGAACTGAAACTGCTGATTTATGTGGCTTTGCAGCAATTTGAAGAAGCCAAAGATCTGGTTGAGCAGTTCCTGCAGTTCAATACCAATACCGTTGAACGTGGCCTGTTCTACCAGTGCATGAATGTCGTTCTGGAAGTCATTCTGGATGATGAAATGGAACTGGATGATTATGAGCACAACTTCCGCCGTATGTTTGGTGATGCCCGTATGGATGCCGTTCTAGGTTCAATCGAAGGCACAGTTCGTTTCTATGGTTTGACCGAAACCAATATGCAGCTTGAAGGACTGGACCGTCATTTACGCCTGATTGACAGTTACAAGAAACTGCATGCGGCGCGTGCAAAGTTTGTGGCTCAGCAATAATCCATAGATGAATGACTAAAAGTTTTCGTTATTTGTTTTAAATCTTAAAGATGGCTTACTCGGTTTCGAATAGGCCATTTTTATCTCTGACCCTATATGCAATCTTTTCTATTATTTCTATTCTAGCTTATTAATTCCAGCTCCCGAGGGAACTGGGATTACCTAAAAAATTAAAGTGAAGTGTTAATACTAACTGCTTCAAGATTGGGTATGTGAATGTGAGAAATAGATGTATTTTTCTCCTTCACAGGAATTACCTTACATATTCGGGTAATTCGGACCACCACCACCTTCCGGTGTCACCCAGGTGATGTTCTGTGACGGATCCTTGATGTCACAGGTCTTGCAGTGCACACAGTTGGCTGCATTGATCTGGAAACGCTTGGAACCGTCATTATTTTCCATAATTTCATAGACTCCCGCCGGGCAGTAACGCTGTGCAGGCTCGTCCCATGTCGGCAGGTTGACTTCCACCGGAATAGAGGCATCGGTGAGTTTTAAATGCGCTGGCTGGTTTTCTTCATGGACCGTATTCGATACAAACACTGAAGACAGACGGTCAAAGGTCAGCTTGCCATCCGGTTTTGGATAGTTTGGCTTGAAGCTTTCAGCCGCCTGGGTTTTCAACGCAGCATGATCCTGAACCAGATCGTGCAGGGTAAATGGCACTTTAAACACGTTCTGATCGATGAAGTTAAACGCGCCACCGATCCATTGACCGAACTTGTGCATTGCCGGGCCAAAGTTACGCGAGTTATATAGCTCTTCTTTCAGCCAGCTGTTGTTGAACTTGTCGGTATACGCGGTCAGTTCCTTGACAAAGAAATCTTCGCCCTCTGCCACACGCGCCACCGCCAGATCACCGCCTTTTTCGACACCAGCAGCAATCGCCTCAAATACCGCTTCACCGCAGAGCATGCCGGATTTCATCGCCGTATGAGAACCCTTGATCTTGGCAAAGTTCAGGAAGCCTGCATCATCACCAATTAACGAGCCACCTGGGAAAGTGAATTTTGGTAGTGAGTTAAAGCCACCTTTGGTCACGGCACGCGCACCATAGGAAATACGCTTACCACCTTCCAGATATTGCTTGATTAAAGGATGGGTTTTCCAGCGCTGCATTTCCATGAACGGATACATATGCGGGTTAGTGTAAGAAAGATCCACGATCATGCCCAGGGTCACCTGATTGTTCTCGGCGTGGTAGAGCCACCATCCGCCTGAAGAACCAGTTTCAGAAAGCGGCCAGCCGGCACCATGCATGACCAGACCCGGTTTGTGCTTGGCAGGATCGATTTCCCAAAGCTCTTTAATGCCGATACCGTAGTGCTGCGGATCAGCGTCCTTATCCAGGTTGAACTTCTGGATCAGACGTTTACCGAGGTGACCACGACAGCCTTCAGCAAAGATGGTGTATTTGGCATGCAGTTCATAACCCGGGGTAAAGTTATGCGTCGGCTCGCCATCTTTACCAATGCCCATGTCACCGGTTTGGATGCCTTTGACTGTGTCATCGGCATGATACAGAATTTCTGATGCCGCAAAGCCCGGGAAGATCGATACTTCGAGTTCTTCGGCTTTCTGGCCTAACCAGCGCACCACGTTGCCGAGCGAGATGACATAGTTGCCATCGTTATGCATGGTTTTAGGCACCATCCAGTGCGGTGCTTCCTGTGATTTTTCATCTGACAGCAGGAAGAAGGTTTTATCTTCAGTCACCGGGACATTCAGCGGGGCACCTTGTTCTTTCCAGTCCGGGAACAACTCGTTCATAGCTCGTGGTTCAAGTACAGCACCAGACAGAATATGTGCACCGACTTCGGAGCCTTTTTCTACGACACAAACGGACAAATCGTTTAAGTTGTTTTCAATTGCAAGCTGACGGATTTTGATGGCAGCAGAAAGACCCGCAGGGCCTGCGCCTACGATGACGACGTCAAACTCCATCGATTCTCTTGTTATATCTTCCATAATATAAAATCCAATTTCGCTATACGATATTTATAGCATTATCTAAATCGGTTATGAAGCTTATTTTTGATCTTTTTATTTGGAATAGGAATTTATCTTTTTTAAATCTTATCTATTTCGCAGCATTAAAAAGGTTTGCTGAGAATTCTGGATAAAGGAAGAAGATGTGTAGATTGGGTATTCAAAAAAAGAGCGACTTAATGTCGCTCTGATGATTAATTTTTTATATGTTATTGAGATTCATCGCAATATTGTTCACCATGTGAATCAGACGCGGTCCAATTTCATTTTCCAGTTTTTCCTGATTTAACAGATAACTTGGAGCACCACAGTTAAATGTTAAAATTCCATGTTTGGGATGAACCAGTGGAACTGCCACGGAATTCACATCTTTTGCCCAGTCACCTAGAGAGAGACAGTAGCCATAATCCTGATAATCACGGATTGCACGTTCCAGATTACGCTTGATGGTTGGCCACTGATCTTCGTTTCTTTTCTTGATGGCATCAAATAAATATTCGCGTTCTTTTACATCCATCGCTGCCAGACAGGCACGTCCCATGGCACTGCTATGAATTGGTAAAGTCGAACCGACCGGGCGGCGCATGGTCAGCGTCGATTCTGTATGTACTACTTCCAGATAAATCATACTCAAACGGTCACGGGTAGCCATTGCCACGGGGGCTTGGGAATAGCGTGACATTTCTTCCATAAACGGATAAGCCTGAGTACGTGCAGAAATATTACTCAAAGCTGCATAGCCTAAAGCCAATACCCCAACATCCAGCAGATATTTCGTGGTATTCGGCAGTTGTTTTAAATAACCTAAAGAAACCAGTGTGCTGGTAATACGGGCTACAGTTGGCTTGGGCAAGTTGGTTAATTGTGCAATTTCCTGATTGCCAAGCAATTGATTGGTCGCTGAAAAGCAACGCAAGATTTCCAATCCACGCGCAATAGACGCAATAAATTGAGGATTATTTTCTCTATGAATATGTGAAATCGGATCTAAACGGATTTCATCAAAGTTGGGAATTTCACCAGTTTTATTTTTTGTCATGGTCAGGGCAATTAAAGTTAAATTAATGAATATGATAGCAACATAATTTCACGATACAAAATAAAACACTTCTACAAAAGATAAAATATAGGAAAAAGTGCCGAAATTATTTGTGGTCGGAAAGAATTTTGTTACTCAAGTTTAAAGACAACATAAAATCATCTAGTTATTAGGTTTAATACGTAGCCAACACATTTAAGAAGTTTCGATTTCTCCGAAAGAGTCAGTGATCGATAAGTATTACAGCAAGAAAAAAAGGTTTAATTATCTATTCAAAAAAACTGATAAATAAGACAATTATTCATCAAAATATTTCGTATCGTGAAATTAAATCTTAAACATAAATTAACTGGAATACCAGAAAAATTTCATTTTTTGTTTAAAAAATAGAATTTTTAATAATTTCACTTGCTCAAAACGATTTTATATGATTATTTATTTCGTAATACGAAACAAAAATAAGGGTAAAGGAATTTACCTAAATCATATCCATGGAGATTCATATGATTCGTGATCCGGAAATGCTAGACCAACTTCTGTCAACGATTCGCGATTTTGTAAAAAATGAACTGGTGCCTCTTGAGCATGAAGTAGAAGAGAACAACGCCATTCCTGAACATATTGTGGAACAGATGAAAGAGTTAGGTTTATTTGGCCTGACAATTCCTGAAGAATATGGTGGTTTAGGCATTACCATGGAAGAAGAAATTCTGGTCGCGATGGAGTTAGGTCATACATCAGCTGCATTCCGCTCTTTAATTGGTACTAACAACGGCATTGGCTCAAGTGGCATCATTATCGACGGTACAGAAGAACAAAAACAGAAATATTTACCGCGTTATGCAACGGGCGAAATTATTGGTTCATTCTGTTTGACCGAACCGGATTCCGGCTCAGACGCTGCTGCTTTAAAAACCAGTGCAGTCAAAGACGGCGATTATTATATTTTAAACGGAACTAAACGCTTTATCACCAATGCACCACGTGCCACGACATTTACCGTGATGGCACGTACCAATCAAGAGATTAAAGGTGCGAGCGGTATTTCAGCATTTCTAGTCGAAGCAGGCACACTTGGTTTAAGCCTAGGTAAAATTGACAAGAAAATGGGCCAACATGGTTCCTATACCTGTGATGTAATTTTTGATAACTGTAAAGTGCATAAAGATCAGCTGATTGGCGGTGTAGAAGGGATTGGCTTCAAAACAGCAATGCGCGTTCTAGATAAGGGCCGTCTGCACATTGCCGGTTATAGCGTCGGCATGGCAGAGCGTATGCTGGAAGATGCACTTAACTATGCAGTGGAACGCAAACAGTTTGGCCAGCCCATTGCGAATTTCCAGCTAATCCAAGGTATGTTGGCAGACTCCAAAGCCGAGATTTATGCAGCCAAATGTATGGTGCTGGATGCTGCGCGTCTACGTGATGCTGGCCAAAATGTTACGACTGAAGCCTCTTGTGCCAAAATGTTTGCAACTGAAATGTGTGGTCGAGTTGCTGATCGCTGTTTGCAGATTCATGGTGGAGCGGGTTATATCAGTGAATATTCAATTGAACGTTTCTACCGTGATGTGCGTCTGTTCCGTTTATATGAAGGAACCACACAAATCCAGCAAATTATTATTGCGCGTGAAATGATTAAACAAGCAACCGCCTAATCTCATAATTTTAAAATAAGGAAATATTAAAATGACGACAAAAATTAGATTTGATTGGCAAGACCCGTTTTTAATAGAACAGCAACTGACATCAGAAGAGCGCATGATTCGCGATGCAGCGGCAGCGTACTGTCAAGACAAACTGATGCCGCGTGTACTGGAACAGTTCCGTCATGAAAAAACCGATCCGGCTATTTTCCGTGAAATGGGAGAACTGGGTTTACTCGGTCCAACCATTCCGGAACAGTACGGCGGTGCAGGTTTAAATTATGTCAGTTATGGTCTGATTGCTCGTGAAGTTGAACGTGTCGATTCAGGTTACCGTTCAATGGCCAGCGTACAAAGCTCTCTGGTGATGGTACCCATTAATGAATTTGGTTCTGAAGAGCAAAAGCAGAAGTATTTACCAAAATTAGCAACCGGTAAATATATTGGTTGCTTCGGCTTGACCGAGCCGGATCATGGTTCGGATCCGGGCAGCATGATTAGCCGTGCTAAAAAAGTCGAGGGTGGTTACCGTTTAACTGGCGCAAAAATGTGGATTACCAATAGTCCGATTGCCGATGTATTTGTAGTTTGGGCCAAAGAAGTTTCTGCCGAAGGTAATATCGGTGACATTCGTGGCTTTATTTTAGAAAAAGGCTGGGAAGGGCTTTCTGCTCCAACGATTCACGGCAAGGTGGGTCTACGTGCCTCAATCACCGGTGAAATTGTAATGGATAACGTCTTTGTTCCAGAAGAAAATGCATTTCCGGAAGTTCGCGGTTTAAAAGGGCCTTTTACCTGCTTGAATAGTGCACGTTACGGGATTGCCTGGGGTGCCATGGGAGCTGCAGAGTTCTGCTGGCATACCGCACATCAATACACCATGGACCGTAAACAGTTTGGTCGACCACTCGCTGCGAATCAGCTGATCCAGAAGAAACTGGCAGATATGCAAACTGAAATTGCACTCGGTTTGCAGGTGGCTTTACGTTTTGGCCGCATGAAGGATGAAGGCATTGCTTCAGTTGAAGGTACATCACTGATCAAGCGCAACAACTGCGGCAAGGCACTGGATATTGCCCGTTTGGCCCGTGACATGATGGGTGGAAATGGCATTAGCGATGAATTCGGTGTAGCCCGTCATCTGGTTAATCTGGAAGTGGTAAATACCTATGAAGGTACCCATGATGTACATGCCCTGATTTTAGGTCGTGCACAAACCGGAATTGCAGCCTTTTGCAACTAAACCTGACATCAACTTCTAGCCAGCATTGCTGGCTAGATTGTTTTACGGGTTTAAGAATTGTGCTTAATCACATCATTCAATGTATTGCTACGTGATTTCTGCAGAGAAAATTTATCAAGAACTTTGAAAATCATTTTATACCACCTTGCTAAAGCGTGGTAATGATCAGCGAATATTCTATATTTCACCTAAATAATTAAGTGAAATATGCGTTTTAAAAAGGCACAGGAGTGCCGAAAAGTAGAAAGAGCATTATGGATACGATCAGTTCACAACAACACCCAGTGGAAGGTGGAAACGAACCCAAGCAAAGAGTCTGGATTCTGGCCTTTATTTTCTCATTTTTAGCATTATTGGTTGATGGTGCTGATATTGCGTTATTAGCCTACAGTCTGACCAGTCTGAAACAAGAGTTTTCATTAAGTAATATGCAGGCCGGTGCCTTAGGGAGCTGGACGCTTGCAGGCATGGCTATCGGCGGTTTTTTTGGTGGCTGGGCTTGTGACCGTTTTGGCCGGGTTCGTGTGATCGTCATTGCCATTGCATTATTTTCTTCATTAACCTTCTGGTTAGGATTCGTAGAAAGTTATGATCAGTTCAAATGGCTGCGCTTTACGTCTGCGATTGGACTAGGTGCTCTATATATTGCCTGTAACACACTCATGGCAGAGTATGTACCCACCAAATATCGCTCTACAGTATTGGCAACGCTTATGACTGGCTGGACTTTAGGCTCGGTGGTCGCAACTGTTCTGGCTGGATGGCTATTGCCTGAATTTGGCTGGCGATACCTCTATTATATTGCCATTATTCCAATTGTACTGGCCTTCGCGATGTACTTCTTGGTGCCTGAGCCGAAAGCTTGGTTAGATGCGCGTAAAGCACGCCTGGATGCAAAAGCCAGTGGTATTCTGCAGGAAAAACCAAAAAATACTTTTAAAATGATTTTTGAAGATGCACTTAGCCGTCGCATGTTTATCCTCTGGTCCTTCAGTACCGCATTTTTACAGTTTGGATATTATGGAGTCAGCAACTGGCTACCGGCGTATTTAGAGACTGATCTGGGAATCAAGTTTAAAGAAATGACCATGTATATGATCGGGACTTTCCTGATCATGATGTGTACCAAAGTTATTGCTGGTTTTATCGCTGACCGGATTGGCCGTCGTGCGGTATTTGCTTTCGGCACTATGGGTACTGCAATTTTTATCCCTGTGATTGTCTTTGGTAATACGCCGGATAATATCCTCTGGCTGATGTTATTTTTCGGTTTTCTCTATGGTATTCCATACGGTATTAATGCGACTTACATGACAGAAAGCTTCTCCACCAAAGTGCGTGGAACAGCAGTGGGTGGGGCATATAACGTAGGCCGACTGGGTGCGGTGTTTGCACCTCTTACCATTGGCTATTTTGCTCAAGGAGGCTCAATTGGTACCGGCTTACTGATTATGGGCATTGCCTATTTTCTTTGCGGCCTGATACCCGCTTTCTTTATTAAAGACCGCTTATTTGATCCACAAAAGGCAGATTAATCTGCACTCGTAATATAGATAGAACATGCTAGGAAGCAATATGATGAATAAAATCACGCAGGATATCGAGACGGTACTTAAGCAAATTCCTGATGGTGCACACATTATGACCAGTGGTTTTGGCCTGGCAGGTCAGCCGGTAGAATTAATCGAAGCATTAATTGACTTTGGTCCTAGAGACTTAACCATTATTAACAACAATGCAGCTTCTGGAGATCGTGGTCTAACCAATCTGCTGTTGTCTGGACTGGTTAAAAAAATGATCTGTTCATTTCCACGGGCCAATAACTCAACCGTCTTTGAAGATCTGTATAAAGCCGGAAAAGTTGAGCTGGAACTGGTGCCACAAGGCAATCTGGCCTGCCGTATTCAGGCAGCCGGTGCAGGCTTAGGAGCTGTTTTTACTCCAACCGGTTTTGGTACCAAAATAGCTGAGGGTAAAGAAACCCGTAATATCAATGGAAAAGATTATGTGCTGGAATATCCGATACATGCTGATTATGCCTTGGTTTATGCCAATCAGGCAGATCAGTGGGGCAACTTGACCTACCGTAAGGCAGCACGGAATTTTGGTCCGATCATGGCCAAAGCAGCAAAAACCACCATTGCACAAGTCCATCAAGTTGTGGAACTGGGAGAACTTGATCCAGAGATCATTGTAACGCCAGGAATTTTTGTACAGCATGTGGTCAAGGTTGGAGATATTAAATAATGAATATTCAAAAACGTAGTCGTGAACAGATTGTAGCTAAAGTTGCACAAGACATTCCAACCGGCTCTTTTGTAAATTTGGGTATTGGTTTACCGACACGCGTAGCAGGTTATTTAAAACCTGAACAAGGAGTAATTCTACACTCGGAAAATGGCGTTTTAGGTTTTGCTGCATTGAGTGATCCTGAACAGGCAGATGATGATCTGATTAACGCCGGCAAAGAACTCGTAAGCATGTTGCAAGGTGGCAGTTTTATGAATTCTGCCGACTCTTTCGATATCATGCGAGGCGGGCATCTGGATATCTGTATCATGGGGGCTTTCCAGGTGGCTATTAATGGTGATTTGGCGAACTGGCATACCGGTAATGCTGATGCTGTACCTGCTGTAGGCGGTGCGATGGATCTGGCGGTGGGTGCTCGCTGTGTTTATGTTTGCATGGAACATGTGACTAAAAACGGTGAAGCAAAAATTGTTGAAGAACTGACTTATCCTCTAACAGGTAAACATTGTGTCAACCGTATTTATACCGATCTCTGTGTGATTGAATTAAAAGACAACCAGGCTCAGGTTATTGAAATAGTGGATGGTTTAAGTTTTGAAGAATTGCAACGGCAGACTGGCTGTAAATTAGTGGACAGTCGTCAACAAGCAGCCTAAAAATAAGTCCGCAATATTCTGATTGAGTAAAAGTATAGTTTTAGATCACAGCTTCGGCTGTGATTTTTAAATTTTAGAATTATTATCAAATACACGTAATATTGACCATATTTCCGCATTTTAAAGATATAAATACAAACTTTTGCTAATGATTATTTGAATAATAAGTCTAAAATGTTAACAAGCTAAGGAAGGTGATAGTCTGAATGAATAATAATTGTGATGATCAAGAAATTTTTCATATTTTTAATTTGATTGGTCGCCATACTGAACTTAAACCTATCCTCGATGTCATTAGCCAGTGGCTTGAATCGCGTATTCCAGATGCGCTTGTCACCATTATGCTCTATAAGGATGACACACAAACTTTAAATATCATAAGTGGTAAACAACACTTCTCAAAAGAGTACTGTAATGCTATTCAAGATTTGAAAATTGGGCCAAATCAAGGATCGTGTGGCGTAGCTGCTTTCTTACGTCAGTTGGTTATTAGTCCGAATTTAATGAAAGACCCAAACTGGCAGCCTTATCGTGCTTTGGTAAATGCAGAAAAATTGTCTAGCTGCTGGTCTATGCCGATTATTAATGCTTCAGATATTCTGTACGGAACGTTTGCTACCTATTATCGAACACCAAAAATACCGACTGAGCATCATATTCAGCTTTTACAACAAGCGGCAAAATTAGTTGCTCTGGCAATTGAGCTTGATCAGGAACGCCAAAAAAGACATGAGCTTAATGAAAAATACAGCTCATTTTATACCTATCATCCAGATATTATTTTTGAACTTGACCTACAGGGACATGTGCTTAATACCAATATTGCTTGCGAAGAAATTACAGGTTTTTCTAAAGCGCAAATTCATGGTCAGCACTATTGTGCCTTCATACCGCCCGAATTCCATGAACTTGCTAACGTTTCATTTTCAGAAGCGGCGCAAGGTAAATCTCAACATTATGAACTTCCAATTTATAATGTTGCAGGCGATATCTTGTGGCTGGATCTGACCAATTTACCGATTATTCAAAATCAGAAAGTCACCGGTATTATTGGCATTGCCCGAGATATTACTGTATCGCGTGAAAACAAGGAGTCTCTACGATTATTAAAACGGGGGGTAGAGGCCAGTCCGAATAGTCTTTTTATTACCGATGTCTCTGAAGAAAGGCTAATGGTGTATGTAAATCCGGCTTTTCTAAAGCTCACCGGTTATACAGCAGCAGAAGTATTAGGACAAAGCTGTTTTTTCTTACAGGGTCCAGATACTGATCCGGATCAGATTGCATTACTCAAGCAAGCGGTCAAAGAACAAAAAGAAATTCAGGTGACTATAAAAAGTTACTGTAAAGATGGTAGCTGGTTCTGGAATCGTTTAACTATAGGTCCTATTTTTGACCAGACAGGAACCTGCACCCATTTTTTGGGGATTCAGGAAGATATTACCCAGCAACGTATTCACGAAGAATATATTCAGCATCAGCATACCCATGACCATTTAACCGGTTTACCGAACCAGTATGCATTCAAACAGATTCTGGAAAATATTTTTGAAGCACAGCACGAGAGCTCACAACCTTTAGTCTTGCTGTATATAGATCTGGATGATTTTAAAAATATCAATGACAGCTTAGGTCATCTGGTGGGTGACCAGATTCTCAAAATTGTAGGCGAGCGGCTGCAAAAATTTGTTCAAGGCAATAATGTGCTATGCCGCTTCGCTGAAGATGAATTTATTTTGCTGCTCTCAGGGACAGATGAGCATACTGAAGTCGAGGCGATCGCCGGAGAAATTCTTGATCTTCTTTCCATGCTGTTTATTGTTGATCAGTACAAAATACATTTAAGTGCCAGTATTGGTATTGTGGCAGATGACAGTTCGATCCATCATTCTTCTGAATTGATCTACCAGTCTGTTTTGGCGATGCAGGAAGCCAAAAGACAAGGTCGTAATATGTGGCAGTGGTATGAAAAAACCAGAATGCAGCCTGTCGCAGAAATAGACTATACCAATCTGCGTCTGGAACTCATGGAAGCGATCAATCAAGAAAATTTTGACCTGTTCTATCAGCCGCTGGTTCATCCTGAAACTGGACTGGTAACAGGTGTAGAAGCTTTAATCCGTTGGTGCCATCCACAGCAGGGTTATATTTCCCCAGCGATTTTTATTCCACTTGCAGAAAGAACTGGGCAAATTATTAGTGTAGGTCAATGGGTATTGGAAAAGGCCTGTTTAGATATTGCCGAGTGGAACAAGACACACAATAGCCAGATCACGGTATCGGTGAATATTTCTCCTTTGCAATTCCGTAGAGCAGGCTTTTTGCAGGTGCTTGAACATGCACTTGAACTCAGTCAATTACCGCCGGAATTACTTAAAATTGAAATCACGGAAGGTGTCATCATTAATGGTGCAGATCGAACCATAGAAATTTTGAAAGCAGTGCGTGCTTTAGGTGTACAGGTCGCCATTGATGACTTTGGCACAGGTTATTCGAGTCTCAGTTATCTGCGTCGCTTGCCGATTAATCAAATCAAGTTAGACCGTAGTTTTATTGAAGAGCTGACCCTCGATGGTCAGGATGCTGCAATTGTGCAATCGATTATTCATCTAGCCCATCAGCTGGATCTGGAAGTTGTCGCGGAAGGGGTCGAAACCGTAAGTCAAGCCAGTTTACTCTATCAACAGGGTTGTGATCTGCTACAAGGCTTCTTTTATGCAAAACCTGCACCTTTAACTGAATTGAAGCCTGTTTATCTCGCAATGGAAAATAGTAAATTGAATTAACTCTAAAAGTTAAGATATCAATATTTTCAACCGCTCTTCAGATAGAAAGGAAACGTTAAACAGGCTTAAAGAATTTTTCTATTTTATCAGCGTATCATCTCTATAATTTATGCTCGGTACAGAAAGCGGGATAAAAAAATAAGCTTTTAACCCCAAAGGTTTTTAACAGTATCTAAGGCTCAGGCTGAATATTGGCTAAATTTCTTTCTTGGTTTAAATCATAATAGTTAATCAAAAAGATCAACACGGCAAAAATAAAACCTAAAATGACACAGGCAGACCAGCCATAGCTTTTCCATAAATGCAGCGATAAAAATGCCCCCAGACCGGCACCTGAAAAATAACAGGTCATATAGATGGCATTAATCCGCGAGCGAGCCTGCATTGAAATTCGATAGACCAGATTCTGGTTCAAGACATGCAAACAGGAAATTCCGAAATAAGCCAGAATTAGGCCCAGGATATAAATCCATAAATAATTCTGGGCAAAGAATAAGGGAATCCAGGCCAGAATCAGTCCGCAGGTGGCCAGATGCGCAATCCATTTTTCCCGATGTCTGCCAATCATTTTACCGGTCCACTGAGAGGACCAGATGCCGACCACACCCACAATACCCATGAGACCAATCTGGAAATCATTAAAATGATACGGTGCTTCAGCCAGAATAAAAGTCATGGTAGTAAAGATAATACTCAGCATGCCAAAACCCAAACCTCCGATCATACTACGCCGGATCAGCATGGGTTCTGTTCGGGCAAAGGTAAATAGTGAGCGATAAATTTGCAATATATTCATCTGCAACTGGCTCTTGGCACTCGGCAACTGGAACCACATGGCCAGACTTAGCAGAAGAATTGCACAACCACTAAATAGGTATACCGCATGCCACGACCATAAAGTAGAAATCAGTCCGGCCACAGTACGGGCAAACAGAATACCCACCAGAACACCACTCATGAGCAGGCCAACGACTTCTGCACTTTTATCACGTTGCGACAGGCTGGCGGCAAAAGGAATCAGAATCTGGGTGGTGATCGAACAAAAAGAGGCGAGCAGGGTAAAACCATACAACATATGCAGATTGGTACTGGCTGAAAGCCCAATAAGCGCCAGTCCGGTACAGAACATCAAGCTGCAGATGTACAACCGTTTTTCGAACAAATCCCCGAGAGGGACAAACAAAAATAACCCGGTGGCATAGCCAATTTGGGTCAGCACTACAGTCCAGCCAGATTGGGCTACACTGATCTGCAGATCCTCTGCAATAGAATAAATCAAAGGCTGGTTAAAATAATTACAACCTGCGCAGAGTGCGCAGGTCATTGCCATCATGAACATGAAACGGCGTGAAATTTGCCCTTGGGCTGACATCCTTGTCTCCTGAGGCTTTAAAAACTATAGTTAGCAGAGAGGTTGATACGTGAAATATCTGCTTCCTTGTTGTCAAAGGTTTCACGCTTGCCATGATGATATTCTGCACCGAGGTTAATCTTTGGAACAGGAGAGTAGATCACGTTGGCCACATAGTCGGTTAAGCGCTTATTGGTTTCAGGATTGGCTTTGGCATAATCGCTAGAATCATCAAAATCAACCACGCTGGCATTAATACTACTCCGTAGTTTTGGCGTAAATTTATGTGTGAAGCCAATATTTATACTATTGAACTCATTCAGTAAAAGTTCATTATTGATTGGATCGACTGAATAATCGCCACCCCAGGCAGCACCATCGGTTGTTGAACCTTGAGTCAAGAAAGCTGCAATACGCTGATCACCGACCATATGGAAATAGTTACCTTGAATCGAGTTTCGGTCATCGAGATGATAACGTCCACCAAGACCTACACCCCAGCCAACTTTCTCGATATCACCTGTATCTGTTTGCGCTTGCTTTTGATTGACAAAGCCTTGAGCTAATAAATGAAGAGGGCCTGATTGATGAACATATTTGGTGGTTAATGCAGGAAAAGCAGAAGAACGATCGCCACCGGCCATATATTCCAGACCGATATTCCAGGTATTTTCTGGATCAAGTTTGAAAGCATAGCTTACCTGAGGCGTACGTAGGACTGATCCACCCAGGAACAAGCTGTAGTCGACAGCTTCAGTGCTAATTTCTGGTGTAGACATGAGTGACCAGGCCTGACCGAAAGTCCAGTTATAATATTTTAAATGTGCATGACGAATACGTAATCCGCCATCGCCTTTACCATTATTGGTCCAGAAATCAGCTTCTAAACGAGCGGAAACGTTTGGATTGCCCCCTAGGTCTTTCGCCAGGAAACCAATTCGGCTGGCTGCTGCGGTAAAATCTGAACGGGTTGAATCAGGTTCAGTAAAAGGCACTTTATTGATATGGTTAATGGTACGACCACGTTCTTTAGGAGTGCTCTTAAAATCGACTGCGCCATCCAGACGGATTAAGCCATAGACATCGACATTGTCTACCAATGAGCCTAAAGTCTTGGCATCCTGGGCTTTGACTTGCTCCTGTTGGTTCTTTAACGCAAGTTGTGCTGCTTTTTGTTGTTCGAGTTCAGCTTGAATTTGCTTCAATTGCGATTCTAGAAACTGCATCCGGTCTTCAGAAGCTTCTGCTGAAAATGCCTGTGTTGAAGCAATACCACATAATGTCGCTAAAACTAATTTTTTCATTTCTTAATCCCTGAAGAAACTTTTAATCCTGAATGAAAGGAGACCTTTCTATACTGACGTGTTGTAAATATTCGAAGTGAGGAAGGCAGAAATTTGACCTGCCTTCCGAAGTAAGGTTTATTCTGCTTTTTGCGGATCGTATAAACGGTCTTTAATAAATAGGGCTGGAATTAAACCGCAGAGGAAGTAGGCTGCGCCCATCACCATCAAGCCAGTTCCAATTGAGCCATGCATGGCCAGATAGCCGATGGTAATCGGGGCAAAAATGGCACCGATACGACCAATATTGAATGCTCCGCCCACCGCTGTACCACGAACACCAGTCGGGAAACTTTCGGTTAGATAGGTTGCATTGATGGCATATGGAATACCGTACAGAAAGCCGAAGATTAGCATCAGTACGCCAATGTTATCGGCATTATGCATATACACCACGACAGGGATAAATAGCGCTGTTCCCATGGTGCCGAAAGCAAACACAATACGGCGACCAATTTTATCAGCAACATAACCTGCAATGATTTTGGCAAAAATCATGGTGATGAATGTGCCCACCATATACAGTGCCATTTCTTTAAACTTGATGCCTAATTCAGCTTCAAGATAACTTGGCAACCAGTTACTTACACCGAAGTAACCAAATAACAGGAAACCGGAGCTGAATGACCATAAGATAAACATTCTGCCATGGGTTTTGTCTTTAAGAATGGTGATATATGGATTGCCTTTTTTCGCATCGTTATCCACGATCTGACCAGTTCTTTTCATTTCACGGACACGTTTCCATGATTCTGGCTCTGGCACCATAAAGTGCATCAGGATACCCAAAGCTAATGGAGCAATTGTGATCCAGTACAGCATACGCCAGCCGAACTCAGGAATAATCCAGCCTGAAATCATGGTAATCACCAATGAACCTAAAGTGAAACCAGTCATCAATGTTGCCAGTACAGTAGTACGGTATTTGGTCGGTACGTATTCTGACATCAGGGTATTACAGGCAATATATAAACAGCCTAAACCCAAGCAAGAAAGAGTACGTAAAATTGCAAATTCAGTATAAGACTGAGCAAAACCTGAGTAGGCTGACAAGATCGAGAAGGCGATGGTGGCCAGTACAATGACGCGGACACGTCCAAATTTGTCGCATGCCCATCCACCAATAAAACCTCCTATCCCCATACCCAAAAGAGAATAACTTCCTAAAGCACCCGCCTGTACAGAAGTTAGTCCCCATTCAGCTTTCAGACTGGTCAGGCTGAAAGCCAGAATCCCGATATCTGCACCGTCACAGAGCAAAATCAGAAAAGCAAAGACAAAAGCCGTCATCCATAGACGTTTTGGCGCCTGTTTGATGGTATCCGTGGAGGAGACATCGGTTTTATTGTCTCCTGTTACGATGGTATCGCTTGTCATTCTTATATCCTCTATATATTAAAAGTAGCATTTCCTCTGCTACCGCTAAATCCATTTTTCTTCCTCACGGAAACATAGTTTTCCTGATTTAACAGACTTGCTCCTGAACGCTACAGCCGCTGTATTTATTATCAGGCTACATTCGATTTTTCACTTTATTACGCTAAATCAAAATCATCTCATTGCTGGAAAATTTGATTTCGTAAATTAATTTTAAGTTCTGCCTTATGGTGATTATTCATTTAAATGGATAATCAGATTGCATTTAAAATATTTAATTCCGTATTGCGAAATCAATTAATCACAAAATAACCATCTAAACAAGAGTTTTTACTCTATTTTTAGTAAAAAATAACTTTTTTGAATTCTGGAGTTAAAAATCCTTGATTTATAGCTTGAGAAACCTTAGTTTTATATAAAATAAAATTTCGCTATACAAAATAAATGGAGTTTTTTAATGGAACAGGTCGTTCAAATAGAACAAATTTCAACTCATGTAGCGATGGTTAAAATTCATCGACCAGAAGCGAAAAATGCCCTGAATACAGAAGTGCGTCAGAAACTTGCGGCGGCTTTTTTGCAACTGAATGATGATGAAAATGTCCGTGCCATTATTCTTACGGGTGGTGAAACAGATTTCGCAGCAGGAGCCGATCTTAAAGAACTGGCCAATGCTGAAACCATTCAAATGATGCAACGTCGGACTGAACGTTACTGGCAGGCGATTGCACAGTGTTCAAAACCGGTGATTGCAGCAGTCAATGGTTATGCACTTGGCGGTGGCTGTGAACTGGCCATGCATGCGGACATTATTATTGCCGGGAAAAGTGCCCAGTTTGGTCAGCCTGAAGTGAAAGTGGGTGTTATGCCGGGTGCAGGTGGTACCCAGCGTTTATTCCGTGCAGTGGGCAAATTTCATGCCATGCGAATGATCATGACGGGTTGTCTGGTGCCTGCACCGGAAGCCTATCAAATTGGTCTGGTGTCCCAGGTGACTGAAGACAGTGAAACCCTTGCTACAGCTATCAAGATGGCGGAAGGCCTAGCGAAAATGCCGCCAATTGCTCTAGAGCAAATCAAAGAAGTGGCTTTATTGGCTGAAGATGTGCCGCTTAATGCCGGACTTACCCTGGAACGTAAGTCTTTCCAGATGCTATTCTCATCCGAAGATCAAAAAGAAGGCATGCAGGCCTTTATTGAAAAACGTAAACCGAATTATCAGGGACGATAAGCATGAGTATTCAGATTCAGAAAATCGGTATTATTGGTGTAGGCACGATGGGTGCAGGTATTGCCCAGATCGCGATTCAGTCTGGTCATGATGTGGTACTGTTTGATGCCAAAGAAGGGGCAGCCGAACAGGCACAGGATAAACTGGCCAAAACATTAAATACCTTGGCAGATAAAGGTAAATTCAGCCATGAAAAAGCCGCTGAAGATATTGCTCATCTGTCGACTGCCCAGCAGCTAGAAGACCTGAAAGATTGTGACTTGATTGTTGAAGCGATTATTGAAAATCTGGAAATCAAGCAAAAACTGATGCAGCAACTGGAAGGAATGATAAAACCAGAGGCGATTCTGGCATCTAATACCTCTTCATTGTCGATCAGTGCAATCGCTGCCAACTGTGAGCAGCCAGAACGTGTTGCCGGTTATCACTTCTTTAATCCGGTCCCACTCATGAAAGTGGTCGAAGTGATTGAAGGCTTTAATACCCGTGCTGACATTATTGAAGCATTAACCCAGCTCTCGATTAAAATGGGTCATCGTCCGGTCAAAGCTAAAGATACTCCAGGGTTTATCATTAACCATGCCGGCCGTGCCTTTGGTAGCGAAGCCTATGCAATTCTGAATGAAAATGTCACACCATTTTATGATATTGACAGGATCTACCGTGACGGAATCGGTTTCAAGATGGGGCCGTTTGAATTAGGTGATCTGACCGGTATGGATGTCTCGCATCCGGTGAGTGAATCGATTTATCATCAATATTATGAAGAAGCGCGTTACCGCCCAAGCGTGATTACCCGCCAGCGTTTTATTGCTAAACAGCTAGGCCGTAAAACTGGTAAAGGTTTTTACGCTTATACCTCAGGGAGCAAAGTAGGTGATGTAGCTCCAACACTGGTTGAAAAGCTGGATCAATATCCATCGGTTTGGCTAGGCACAGAATATAGCGAAGACCTTCAGGCGCTTGAGCAATATCTGCAGCAGTTCAACATCCAGATCGAGCAAACTGACGCACCTTCAGCAGATGCTTTAATTCTGATTGCGACTTATGGTGAAGATGCAACTTCAGCCGCAGTCCGCTATCAGGTGTCTCCGCAGCAAGTAGTCTGTATTGATCTGCTTTACGGCTTAAATAAACACCGTACTTTAATGCCAACGTTTGTGACCAAAGCTGAACTGGTAAATGCAGCACAATCTATTTTCAATCTGGATGGCGTGACTGCAAGCACAATTCAGGAAAGCGTCGGCTTTGTAGCGCAACGTGCTTTGGCAATGATCGTGAATCTCGGCTGTGATATTGCCCAGCAAGGTGTTGCAACCGTAGAAGACATCAACGTTGCCGTGAAATTAGGCCTTGGTTATCCATACGGCCCAATTGAATGGGGCGATGTACTGGGTGCGGAAAAAATTCTGAAGATTTTAGACCGCATGACTGCGATTACACGTGACCAGCGTTACCGTCCAAGTCCTTGGTTGCGCCGCCGCGTTCAGCTCGGTTTACCTCTTGTTCATACTACACATTAATTAAAAAGTTAAAGGAATAACACTCATGTTAAATGCATATATTTATGATGGTTTACGTTCACCAATCGGTCGCCATGCCGGAAGTCTGGCAAGTGTACGTCCAGATGATCTGGCAGCAACAGTCATTAAAAATCTGCTAGAAAAAACCGGTATTCCAGCAGCGGACGTAGAAGATGTGATCTTTGGTAGTACGAATCAGGCTGGTGAAGACAGCCGTAATGTGGCTCGTTTTGCTGCACTGCTTGCAGGTATGCCAGTGACCGTTCCAGGTCAAACTGTAAACCGTCTTTGTGCTTCAGGTCTGGGTGCTGTAATTGATTCAGCACGTGCTATTACTGCAGGTGAAGGCGAGCTGTATATTGCAGGTGGTGTAGAAAGTATGACGCGTGCACCGTTTGTAATGGGTAAAGCTGAAAGTGCATATTCACGTGATGCCAAAATCTATGACACTACGATTGGTACACGTTTCCCAAACCGTAAATTCACCGACCAGTTTGGCGCGCACAGCATGCCAGAAACAGGTGATAACGTTGCTGAAGAGTTTGGTATTACGCGTGAACAGGCAGATACTTTTGCTGCTGCATCACAAGCGAAATATCAAGCTGCAAAAGAAGCAGGTTTCTTTGACGGTGAAATTACGCCGATTGAAGTTTCACAAGGACGTAAATTACCGCCTAAATTAGTGACTGAAGATGAACATCCACGTCCATCTTCAACATTTGAAGCATTATCCAAGTTAAAACCGCTTTTCGAAGGTGGTGTGGTGACTGCGGGTAATGCATCAGGTATCAATGACGGCGCTGCAGCATTGATTATCGGCAGTGAAAAAGTTCAGGAACAGTATGGCTTAAAACCTTTAGCTCGTATCCTGTCTTCTGCAGCCGCTGGCATTGAGCCACGCATCATGGGGGCGGGTCCAATCGAAGCGATCAAGAAAGCTGTAAAACGTGCAGGTTTGACGCTAGATGATATGGACATTATCGAGATCAATGAAGCATTTGCCAGCCAGGTGTTATCTTGCCTGAAAGGTCTGGATGTGGCTTTTGATGATCCGCGTGTCAACCCAAATGGTGGTGGCATTGCAATTGGCCATCCATTGGGCTGTTCAGGTGCGCGTTTGGCTTTAACTGTTGCGCGTCAATTACAGCGTACTGGTAAAAAATATGCCGTGATCAGCTTATGTATCGGTCTGGGTCAAGGTCTGGCGATGGTGATTGAAAATCCTGAAGCTGCATAACAGCTTAAGTAATCGCCTTAATGCCATGTATCTATGATATGCATGGCATTTTTTATTGGGATTTTTTCAAAATAAAAAAATCCCTGCACATACAGGGATTGATTACATCAGTGTAATGATTACTTACGACCAGTGACTAATAATGTTGCCGACCCAAAGGCATAAACTTTACCTTCTTTATCGATAATTCGGCCTTCTGAGGTCAGTACATTACGCCCGATCCGGATGACTTCACCAATAGCTGTATAAGTTTCGCCGCTTTTCATCGCTTTCAGCATTTTCACATTCAGGTCAATGGTCGAGAAACTGACACCTGCATCTACTGTCGTATGCACGGCAGCGCCAGTCGCACTATCTAGAACCGTTGCACAAAAGCCGCCATGAATACCACCCTGTAAATTGTAATGGCGCTGATCAGGACGCACCTCATATTCCACATAGTTTTCGCGCACCAAGGTCAGACGCATGGGAATAATTTCACTCATGGCTGAACTGGGAATTTCCCCATTTTTAATTGCGGTGAGATATTCAAGTCCGTTTAATTGTGATATTGGCATATCAACTCCTTGTAATGACTTATTTCGCCTTATGAAATAATATTCTGTTTTTCTAAAATTATGATATAACAGATAGTGATCGAAATGCTATATTTTTCCAGGATGGAACGATGACAATAAAAAATCTCGTCACAGATGCTGAATGGCAGGCACGTTGTGAACTCGCAGCGCTTTATCGCATTATTGCGCATTACCGGATGACTGATTTAATTGATACCCATATCAGTTTAAGAGTCCCTGATCAGCCTGACTGTTTTCTGATTAATCAGTATGGTGTCGCTTTTGAAAAAATGTGTGCCTCAACGCTGGTCAAGATTAATCATGAAGGGCAGGTCGTAGAAAGCTATGAACAGGATAAGCCGGTGAATATGGCAGGCTTTGTCATCCATGCCGCGATTCATGAAGCACATGCTCATCTGAACTGTGTTATTCATACGCATACCGCAGATGGCATAGCAGTTTCTGCACAGAAACACGGACTTCTGCCCATTTCCCAGCACGCCATGAAGTTTTATCAGCAGGTGGCCTATCACGAATATGAAGGCGTGGCACTTTCAACAGATGAACAAGAACGCCTGATTCAGGACCTGGGCGGCCATCGCGCCATGATTTTACGCAATCACGGACTTTTAACGGCGGGCGAAACCATTGCACGGGCCTTTCATGAAATCTATTTTCTAGAGCGTGCCTGTCAGGCACAGGTGAAGGCCTTAAGCGGCGGTGCCGAACTGCATTATCCAAGTGAAGATGTACGAATTAAAACCGCCAAGCAGTTCGCTAGTCCTTTAGTTGAACCGATTTTACAGCGTGCCTGGCAGGCCGCTTTGTCTTTGATTGAGCATCAATATACGGAGTATGCATCATGATTGTGATATCCAGTACTGTGCCGAATATTGAAGCAATTCTGGTGAAGTCTTTTCAGAAATATGCCCCTGAGGGCAGTTTTTGTACATTGGACAGCCCGGAAGCAGAACTGGCGACCACAGCAGCCTCGTGGTTTCCAGATCTAGAAAAACTCCGACAACTTCCAGAACTTGGTCTGATTCATTCGATTGCTGCAGGAGTCGAACATTTAAATTTAAACGAGATTAGATCTGACCAGTCAGTCTGCCGGGTACTGGATCCACATCATCAAAAAGGCATGTTTGATTATCTGCTTTGGGGTGTGCTGTATTTTCAGCGTTATTTTGACCGCATGATCCAGCAGCAAAAGCAGCAGTTATGGAAACAGTATCGTCAAAGTTATAGTCATCATATCCAGATCGGGATTATGGGCCTTGGCCATATGGGCGGTTATGTGGCAAAACGTTTTGCCGACATGGGCTATCAGGTGTCTGGATGGTCCAATTCCCCAAAAGAGATTGCTCAGGTCAAAAGCTATGTAGGCCAAGAACAGCTTTCCGAGTTCCTGGCCCACAGCCAGATATTGATTAATCTGCTGCCACTCACTGAAGAAAACACCGGTATTCTTTCTGCTGAATTATTTCAACAGTTACCTGAACACGCTGCTCTTATTCAGGTGGGTCGTGGGCAGCATTTAATCGAGCAGGATCTACTCAATGCACTGGATTCAGGTCATCTCCGTGGCGCAATTGTCGACGTATTTGAACAGGAGCCATTAGCTGCTGAACATCCATTCTGGCAGCATGAAAAGATCGTTGTTACACCACATGTTGCTTCACATGCACCTATGTCTGTGGTGGTGGAACAGATTCTAGAAAATGACCGACGTTTAAATCTCGGGCTGGATTTATGCCATCAGGTAGATGTCAATAAAGGCTATTAATTGTAGGGATACCGGAAAAATAAGGAAATTGATGATGTGGGAAACGATTCAAACTCAGGTTCAGCAAGGCGTCGCAACCTTAAGCTTTAACCGCGCGGATTCACTCAACAGTTTTAACCAGCAAATGCATGAGGAAGTGCAACAGGTGCTGAAAAACTGGAATACAGATCCGAATATTCGGGTAATTGTGATTCGCGGTAATGGCCGGGCATTTTCAGCGGGACAGGATTTAAAAGAACGTGCTGGACAGCTCGGCAATGTGCCTTTGCCACCGCAAGGCTCGCTGGCCAAATACTATAATCCCTTGATTAACCTGATCCGCCAGAGTCCCAAACCGGTGATTGCAGCAGTGAATGGTGTGGCTGCCGGTGCAGGTGCCAATATCGCACTGGCCTGTGATCTGGTCATTGCCAAGGAAAGTGCCCGATTTATTCAGGCTTTTTCTAAAATTGGCTTGATTCCTGATGCCGGTGGCACCTGGATGTTGCCACGTTTAATCGGTTATGCACGTGCCATGGCACTCACTTTTCTAGGCGAACCGGTGCATGCCAAAGAGGCCGCCGAAATGGGCATGATCTGGAAAATGCTTCCAGATACAGAATTTGATGCTTATATCGACGACATTGCACAGCGATTATCTCAACAGCCGACTTATGCGCTGGCTTTAACCAAACAGGCCTTGCAACGCAGTGCTGAAAATAACATAGACCAGCAACTGGAGCTGGAACAAAACCTGCAATATCTGGCTCTGAGCAGTCAGGACTATAAAGAAGGTGTCCAGGCTTTTGTCGAAAAACGCCCTGCACAATTTACCGGATGCTAAGGAGAGCATTTATGAAAATTAAGACCCGTATTACCGAGCTTTTAGGCATTCGCTATCCAATTATTCAGGGCGGCATGATGTGGGTCGGTACCGCAGAAATGGCCAGTGCCGTATCTAATGCAGGTGGCTTGGGAACATTAACGGCATTGACTCAACCGACGCCTGAAGCCTTGGTCAAGGAAATTGCACGCTGCCGAGAAATGACCGATCAGCCTTTTGCGGTCAATCTGACTTTATTGCCCGCTGTGAATCCGCCGCCATATGCAGAATACCGACAGGCGATCATTGAAAGCGGTATCAAAATCGTAGAAACAGCAGGCAACAAGCCACATGAACATATTGAGGCGTTTAAGCAACACGGCATTATTGTCATTCATAAATGTACTTCCGTCCGTCATGCGCTTTCAGCACAAAGAATCGGTGCGGATATCATTTCGATTGATGGTTTTGAATGTGCGGGCCATCCGGGTGAAGACGATATTCCTGGCCTGATTTTAATTCCTGCCGCTGCGGATCAGCTTACTGTGCCGATTGTGGCCAGTGGCGGTTTTGCTGATGGCCGTGGTCTGGTCGCAGCTTTGGCTTTAGGTGCTGAAGGCATCAATATGGGTACACGCTTTTGTGCCACTAAGGAAGCGCCGATCCATTCAAACATCAAACAGTTCTATGTCGATAATGATGAAAGGGCGACACATCTGCTGTATCGACAGTTCAGGAATACTGCCCGTGTTGCCAAAAATGCGGTATCTGATCTTGTGGTGAAAATGAGTGAAGATCCAAACCTGCAATTTGAACAGATTCGTCCCTATGTCAGCGGTTTAAAAGGCAAGCTCGCTTTAGAAAATGGCGATATTGATGCTGGTGTACTGACTGCAGGTCAAGTGATGGGATTGATTCATGACATTCCGACTTGTCAGGCGCTGATCGAAAATATCATGCAGGAGGCAGAGCAGATTGTTCAGCAACGTTTAGCTCAATTTTTTCCACGTTAATCAACTTTAGTGAAGTCGCTGAATAGAAAAGCCATTCCACCATGAATGGCTTTTTTCATCCTGTATATTTTTTATTTTTAAATGGGAAATTTCATCGAATGACTAGATTTTATTCTTTAAATTATATTATAGTGGATTTAAAACATAATTTCGTATTATGAAATTAATTGTCATAAATATACAAATTAGAACTCATACAAGGGAATTACGATGAGAAATTATATTGCGCCATTAAAAGACATGAAGTTTGTCCTGAAAGACCTGTTAAACGTTGAACAGAAATATCAGGGCTATGCAAAATTCGCAGACAAGGTTTCTATGGATATTATGGAGCAATATCTGGAAGTCGCTGCGGACTTTTGCCAAAACGAACTTCTACCGATTAATGCGACAGGCGACCAGCAGGGTTGCCGTTTGCAGGATGGCGTCGTAACTACCCCGGATGGGTTTAAAGCAGCTTATGACAAATATGTAGAACTCGGTTTTACCTCATTAACTGGTGACGAAGCATATGGCGGTCAGGGCTTCCCGACCTTATACCGTATTGCCATTTCTGAAATTATTACCGCAACGAACTGGTCTTGGGGCATGTACCCAGGCCTGTCCCATGGTGCCATGCGTACTTTAGAGCACCACGGTAGCGATGAACAGAAACAGAAGTTTCTGGTACCTTTAATTGCAGGCCGCTGGACTGGAACCATGTGCTTGACTGAATCTCATGCCGGTTCTGACCTAGGTTTAATCCGTACCAAAGCAGTGCCAAATGAAGACGGCAGCTATAGCATCAGTGGCGAGAAAATCTTTATCTCAGCCGGTGAACATGATCTGGCTGAAAATATCGTGCATATCGTATTGGCACGTTTGCCAGATGCACCTGCGGGAACCAAAGGTATTTCGCTGTTTATTGTGCCGAAATACAATCTGGATGAAGCTGGTAATGTGGCTTCCCGTAATGGCGTGGTATGTAGCGCTCTTGAACACAAGATGGGCATTCACGGTAACGCAACCTGTGTGCTGAATTTTGATAATGCCAAAGGTTTCCTGATTGGGCCTGAAAATCGCGGCCTAAACTGCATGTTTACCTTTATGAACTCGGCACGTATCGGTACAGCCATTCAAGGCTTGGCAGCAGCAGAGTCTTCTTACCAGGGGGCATTGGCTTATGCCCAAGACCGTCTGGCGATGCGTTCACTTGAAGGTGCGAAAGCGCCAGGCCAACCTGCAGATCCGATTATCGTGCATCCGGCAGTACGTAACATGCTGCTGACTCAAAAGGTGTTTGCAGAAGGTTCACGTGCACTTGCATATTATCTGGCGACCTATGCCGATATCGCTGAAGCCACTGACAGCCCGGAAGAAAAGAAAGCAGCTGAAGACCGTCTGGCATTATTAACCCCTATTGCCAAAGCATTAATGACCGAAACCGGCATAGAAGCGGCTAAACATGGTATGCAGATTTTCGGTGGTCACGGTTATATTGCTGAACATGGCATGGAACAGATTGCCCGTGATGCACGTATTGCCAGCCTCTATGAAGGAACTACTGAAATTCAGTCCATTGACTTGCTGGCGCGTAAAGTGCTGGGCTCAAAATTGGGTTTGCTGACCGCATTAACCGATGAAATTCAGGGCTTTGTAAAAGAGCATCAGCAACATGTCCAGTTCAGCCAGCAAGTTGCACAAGTCAGCCAGTTGACTGAACAATGGCTGAAATTAACCAGAACCATTCAGGAGCAGGCTCAACAGTCTGCCAATGAAATTGGGGCAGCATCAGTTGACTACCTATATTTCTCTGGTTATGTCGTGTCCGCTTATTTGTGGCTGAAAATGGCAATTACTGCGCAGCAGAAAATTGAAGAAGGCAATACTGATCCGTTCTATGCAGCCAAGATCAAAACTGCACAATTCTTCTTTGCACGTATTTTGCCAAGAACTTCAACCCACTTTGCCAATATTCAGGCAGGTGGTGAAAGCCTGTTTTTACTTGAACCTGAAGAGTTCAAATTCGATTAAACCTTTTGACCCACGATACTCGTGTCGTGGGTCTTTTTTAATAATTTTTGCATCCTCACCCAATTCAAATATTGAGATTTATTCTCGGATATTGAATAAACCATAAAATAACAAGATCAGGAGTCTATATGGATTTAGACATGATTACTCAACAGTGTCCTTATGCTGATCTGCAGCTTACTTTTCATGAAGTCGGACAGCGTTCTGCATTTCCCACCATTATTCTGATTCATGGCACCGGTGGAAATACCGACAAGCATTTCAGTTATATTTTTCCGATGCTGGGTATTCATCAACGGGTTTTATCCATTGATTTACATACCCCAGATAAAGCCGATCTGGCGGTGACCGATTTTAGCCAACAAGTTGAAGCACTGATTCAGCATGTGGTTGCAGAAGATGAAACCATTACAGTGGTCGGCTATTCACTCGGTGCAGTGATTGCTGCACAAGTAGCAGCCAGTTTAAAACAGCGCGTAGCGCGTTTGATCCTGTTAGCCGGTTGGGCCAAAACTAGCTCGGTGCAACAACTGCGTACCGTTATCTGGCAACAGTTATTTACTGAACAATCTGCGGCCTTGCCTCATTTTGTCAATTATTGCCTGTATAGCGATGATTATCTGTCTGCACGAAGCGAACAGCAGGTGCTGGATCTGGCACGCTTTGTCAAACCTTCCCAAGATGCAGCCAAACAGCGTGAACTGAATTATCGCATTGATATTACATCGATCTTGCCTGAGATTCGTGCAGAGACGTTGATTGTGGCTTGCCGTGAAGACCGCATGGTGCCTGTAGCGCAAGCTAAACTGCTGTTTGCTTCAATTTCGAACAGTCGCTATATCGAAATTTCTTCAGGACATGCGCTCTATGTCGAAGCGCCAGCCGAAGTGGTGCAACTGGTAAACCAGTTTAGCCAGCATCCAGAACAATATCCGGTGAATCAAAAAATCCAGCCTTATATGCCTTAAAGGAGATAAATAATGCAAGCTAAAGGACAGCGCAGCAAGATTCTAATTGTAGGCAGCGGTTTTGGTGGTTTGGGAATGGCAATCCGCCTTAAACAGCAGGGCATCCACGATTTTAAAATCATTGAACGTGCAGCAGAAGTGGGCGGTACTTGGCGTGACAATACCTATCCCGGAGTCGCCTGTGATGTACCTTCCCATTTATATTCTTTCTCGTTTATTAAAAATCCCAACTGGTCGCGTGTCTTTCCACAAGGGGTAGAAATTCAGCGCTATTTAATTCAATGCTGTGATCAGGAAAATATCCGGCCCCATATTAATTTTCATACCCAACTGGAAAAGGCCAGCTGGAATGCACGAGAACGCATCTGGGAAATTCACACCTCTATAGGTCTGTATCAGGCTGAGATTTTAATTACCGCAACCGGGCATCTGGCAGATGAGCATCTCCCGAAAATTCCGGGGCTGGAAGAATTTGAAGGCCAAGTGATGCATTCCGCGCGCTGGAACCACGAGCTGAATCTGGAAAATCAACATGTCGTTGTGGTGGGTTCTGGTGCTTCTGCCATCCAGCTTGTGCCGGAAATTTCCAAAACAGCCAAAAGCCTGACCGTCTTGCAACGTAGTGCGCCATATATTTTGCCCCGACCAGACCGAGCTTATTCTGAGTCAGAAAAACAGCTTTTCCGCAAAGATCCGGACAGTATGTCGGCCCTCAGACATTCCTTGTTCTGGGGCAATGAATACAATTTTGCCCAGCGCCGTAATCTGAAAAGCCAGATTGAGCGGGTCAAGAAAAACTGCCTGCAATTCTTAAAACATCAGATTTCAGATCCTGAATTACAGCGCAAACTTACGCCGGATTATGAACCTGGTTGTAAGCGCTTATTGCTTTCTAATGATTATTATCCGACTTTTCTAAAACCAAATGTCACACTTAAAGACTCAGCATTGGCAGAAGTTATGAAAGACGGTGTATTAAGTCAGGATGGAAATAGATTTTTTGCAGATATCATCGTATTTGCGACAGGATTTGAAGCGGCACGTCCACCCTATGCCGCAAAGGTGGTGGGTAAACAGGGTTTAAGCCTGGAGCAGCAATGGTCCAGCGGTATGCAGGGTTATCAGTCAACGACCGTACACAACTTTCCAAACCTGTTCATCCTGAATGGGCCAAATACAGGCAGTGGACATAATTCAGCACTTTATTTTCTGGAAACCCAGTTTGATCTGATTCTAGATGCCTTGCAATTTTTTGAGCAGGAACAGATTCAGGTCTTTGACGCAGATCAAGAAGCTGAAAATAGCTATATGCAGGAGCTACAGCAGCTTTCGCAAGGTAGTGTCTGGTTATCGGAAAGCTGTAAAAGCTGGTATCTGGACCCGGTCAGTCGCAAGCTGACTTTGGTCTGGCCGGATTATGCTCATTCATTTAGGGATAAAAATCAGCATTTTATTCGTAGCGGTTATCACTACCAGTATGTTGAATCGAGACAGCAGAAAGTGGTGTAAAAATATTTAATTAAAATCAAAATCTTATGGTTTAAATAATACAAAATAATTGTAAATCCAGGACAGGAGTATAGTCATGAGCAGTCAGCCATGGATGGAAGAATATAAAAAGTGGAATATCAATCCGGAGTTTACCCGGCCAGATCCTGAGAAAACCCTGAGCACGACAATTGCTGAGAATCTGCTGAAATTTCAGGATAAAACTGCATTTATCTATCTGGATCGTAAATTCAGCTATCACGATATCGATGTCTATAGCCAGAAACTGGCAAGCTATTTACAGAGTCTTGGGCTGACTGCTGGCAGCCGTATTGCGGTGATGTTACCCAATATTATTCAGTATCCAATTGCGACCTTTGCCATTATTCGTGCGGGTTATGTGCTGGTCAATGTCAACCCCATGTACACCCAGCGCGAGCTCTATCATCAGCTACAGGATTCAGGTACAGAAGCCTTGATTATCTTGGGACAGACTTTGGAGCAATTAACAGCACTAGATGAATGTCCTCAACTCAAATATGTCATTTCAACGCATCCGCTGGATTTTATTCAAGAGCAGCCAAGTGCTATTTATAGTCAGGCAGCACAATATCAGGATAAACAATTTTCTGACTTTAGGCAGTCAATAAATCAGGTAGAGATTATTGATTTTGAACCGCCTGTACAGTATCAGGAAGATACGGTCATTCTGCAATACACGGGAGGTACCACAGGTATTTCTAAAGGTGCTGAACTGAGTCACCGTAATATTCTATTTAATATTGCCCAAAACAGTACCGTATTTATCAGCCATTTTGGTGACCGTTATGCCACTGAAAATGAATATGTTTTCTGTGCCTTGCCACTGTATCATATTTATGGATTTACCATCTGCCTGTTCAGTTATGGTCTGAGCCGAGGTTTCGCCAATGTGCTGATTCCAAATCCGAGAGATTTGGATGCTTTGGCGGATCAATACCAGAAACATCCACCCACTGTTTTCCCCGGGGTGAATACCATGTTTAATGCCTTGGCGCATCATTCACATTTTCGTGAACTGGATCATTCAAGCCTTAAAACCACAACCGGCGGGGGAGCATCGATTTTAAAAAATACGGCAGAGTTATGGCATGAGGTCACAGGCTGCCAGATTTATGAAGGCTATGGACTTTCTGAAACCTCACCGACTGCAACTTTTAACCCGCCTTTAAGCCGGCGATTTAGTGGCACGATTGGCTTGCCATTGGCAGGAACTGAAATTCTAATTCTGAATGATGAAGGAAAACCTGTAGAGCTTAATCAGGCTGGAGAAATCGCCATACGTGGTCCACAGGTAATGAAAGGATACTGGCAGCAACCCGAAGCAACAGCACAGGTATTTACCAAAGATGGATTCTTCCTGACAGGTGATATCGGTTGTATGGACGAACAAGGCTATATCACCATTCTGGACCGCAAAAAAGACATGATTCTGGTCTCCGGATTTAATGTTTATCCCAATGAGCTGGAAGGCGTGCTGTCCAAACATCCTAAAATACTGGAATGTGCAGTGATTGGTATTGATGATGAAAAGTCTGGACAGGTACCCAAGGCATTTATTGTGAAACAGGATGAAACTCTGACCCAAGATGAAGTCATGACTTATCTGAAGCAGCAACTGACCAGTTATAAACTGCCGAAATTCATTGAATTTGTGTCCGAACTACCAAAGTCTGCAGTAGGCAAAATTCTGCGTCGTGAACTGCCTCGTACTGTTCAGCCCAGCGCTAAGGCCTGTTAAGGAATGATCTAATCCATTATCTTTAAAGTAAAAAAGGAATCGAAAGATTCCTTTTTTACTGCTTGCAGGCTTATCGCTGCTGGATGACTTTTTTGCTTTTCAGTTCTTCTATTTCAGCAGAACTTAAATATTGACTCAAAATGGCATCGGTATCTTCACCCAGACAAGGGGGTGCCTTTTTATATTCTACCGGTGTCTTGGAGAGTTTGATCGGTGAACCGATTGAGGTGTAATCTTCACGTAAAGTATGCGGCATCTGAATCACCATATCGCGTGCCAATACCTGTTCTTCTTGCAAAGTCTGTTTCAGGTCATTGATCATTCCTACCGGCACTTTAACCGCATGGATTAAATCCACCCAGGTTTTTGCCGGTCTAGTATAGAAATGAGCCTGTAGAACTGTGGTCAATTCTTCACGATGTGTAACACGTCCAGAATTTTTTAAGAAGCGAGGATCTTCTGCCACCTTAGCCAGACCAACGGCCTGACACAAAGCTTGAAATTGCAGATCATTACCACAGGCAATAATAAATTCACCTTCCTGGGCTTTGAACACCTGATAGGGCACAATATTGGCATGCGCGTTTCCGAAGCGACCAGGTACTTTGCCTGAGGTGAGATAATTCATGGCCAGAACAGAGAGGGAAGCAACCTGGGTATCCAGCAGCGCCATATCAATATACTGACCTTCACCGGTTTTCTCACGGGACAACAAAGCCGCCTGAATGGCAATTGCGGCATATAAGCCGGTGGTCAAATCGGCAAAGGCCAGACCCGCTTTTTGTGGGCCACCACCGGGCAGGTCATCACGTTCGCCAGTGACACTCATCATGCCACCCATTCCCTGAACGATAAAATCATAGCCCGGCTCTTGCGCACGCGGACCGTTCTGGCCAAAACCGGTAATGGAACAATATACCAGTCGCGGATTTAGCTGGCTCAGACTTTCATAATCCAGCCCATATCGTTTCAACGAACCGGCTTTATAGTTTTCAATGACTACATCACTCTGTTCAGCAAGTTTTTTGATAATACTTTGACCTTCAGGTGTAGATAAATCGATTGCAACCGAATGCTTGCCACGGTTGGCTGACAGGTAATAAGCCGATTCATGGGTATCTTGCTGGTGATTGTTTTTAAGCCAAGGTGGTCCCCAGATACGGGTATCATCCCCATGATCCGGTTTTTCAATCTTGATCACTTCTGCACCCAGATCAGCCAGAATCTGGCTACACCAGGGCCCAGCCAAAATCCGGCTTAAATCCAGTACACGAAATCCTGTTAAGGCACCCATTATTACGCTCCCTGTTCGATCCTATTCAAATGACATATCGTTCTTATCCCTCTTTTTAAAGCTATAGGAAAATGAAAGAACAATCAACTTTATGATAATAAATTTCGCATAACAAAATAAAACATCTAAAATAATTGAATATTCATCTTATTTTCTTTAGCCTGATGCAAATATAAGCATGAACGAGGAACAAGAGCTAACTGATAAAAAGGAAAAAGGTATCTCCTAGACAGGATTAAAAAAGGAGTCAATCAAGTGAATTAAAAACGGATTAGCCTTAAAGCATATTCATTAGCGGAATAGCTTTAAATATAAAAAGATCATGAAAACCTAAGGATAGGAAAACAGAGATTTAAATATGACGGATTTAGCGAGAGAATTAGAAAAGATTAAACCGACGACCAAACGAACCCAGCAAATTGCTTTTATTTTCGCCTTTCTGGCTTTACTGGTAGATGGCGCGGACATGTTGCTGCTGTCATTCAGTTTAAATAGCCTGAAAGCAGAGTTTGGTCTCAGTAATCTGCAGGCTGGTACACTAGGCAGTTTTACCTTAGCAGGTATGGCGATTGGTGGCTTTATAGGTGGCTGGGCCTGTGACCATCTGGGTCGTGTACGTACCGTAGTCATTTCAATTCTGGTATTTTCCATATTGACCGCAGCCTTAGGCTTTGCACAAAACTTTGAACAATTTGCTGTTTTACGCTTTCTTTCTGCCTTTGGTATTGGCTCTTTATATATTGCAGCCAATACGCTCATGGCTGAATATGTTCCAACTGAATATCGCACCACGGTTTTAGGTACCTTACAGGCAGGATGGACCGTTGGTTATATTGTGGCCACTGTACTGGCAGGCTGGATCATTCCGGAATATGGCTGGCGAACCCTGTTTTTTATTGCCATTATTCCCTCGGTTATGGCGATTTTTATCCAGAAACTGGTTCCTGAGCCAGAATCCTGGCAGCGTGCACGTTTGCAGCGTTTATTTATATGCCCCAGCTGAAATCACAGTACAGCAACCCGCCAAAAAAAGCACAGTCAAAGAGATTTTTGCGGATCCTGCGAATCGCAGAATGTTTATTTTGTGGATCTTTACGGCCGGTTTTCTGCAATTTGGCTACTATGGCGTAAACAACTGGATGCCGGCATATCTGGAATCTGAATTGCACATGAATTTTAAATCTATGGCCGGCTATATGATTGGTACTTATGTGGCGATGATTTTCGGAAAAATTCTGGCGGGCTTTGCCGCAGACCGTCTGGGTAGACGCGCTGTCTTTTCGTTTGGAGCAATTGGAACGGCGATTTTCCTGCCCGTGATTGTGCTATTCAATACGCCAGATAACATTGCCTATCTGCTGATATTCTTTGGATTCCTATACGGCATTCCATATGCGATTAATGCCACTTATATGACAGAAAGCTTCGCCACCTCGATTCGTGGTACTGCGGTAGGCGGTGCTTATAATGCAGGTCGTATCGGCGCCATGTTTGCCCCTGCAATTATTGGCGCGGCAGCCAGCGGTGGTTCAATTGGCTTAGGCTTCCTGATTATGGGGGGTGCCTATTTCTTGTGTGGCGCAGTGTCCGGGATATTCATTAAAGACCGTCAATACGATCCACAAAAGGCATAATTTCAATTTATAAAAAAGAGCCTGAATTCAGGCTCTTTTTTATATTCTTCAATTAAAGCTATATTTCTATTTGTTTATTCCTGATCCGTTTCTTTATGCAGATGAATACTTTTTAAACCATCATTTACTTTATTGAGCAGATGAATTAGGGTAACCACATCATCAAAAGCCAGCTTATTTAAGGCCTGACCATAAAAATCAAAGAAATCAGCTTGCAAGTTGTCCCATGTTTCCAAGCTGGGATGTAGCCAAAACAGTGGATCTAATTCATCAGCATCAGGTGAATTTCACCATGGCCTCGACCCCATTCCTGAATGACCTGTCCAATACCGTGGCGGAACAGCATGACAAGGTTGATTCACTAAAAATTTTCCTGTGTGCTGGTGCACCCATTCCGGGGCCATTGGTACAAAAAGCCCGGGAAATTCTGGGCGTTAAAGTCATATCCGCTTGGGGTATGACCGAATGTGGTGCAGTGACGCTGACCCGACCGGAAGATGAGGATGAACACTCTTTCAATACGGATGGCATCGCTTTACCTGGTGTTGAAATCAAGATCGTGAATAAAAAAGGTCAGACCAAAGCCGTGAATGAATCCGGGCGTTTGATGATCCGCACCTGTTCAAATTTTGGCGGTTATTTAAAACGTCCACATTTGAATGATACGGATGCCGAAGGCTGGTTTGATACTGGCGATATTGCCTATCAGGACGAGCATGGCTATATTCGGATTTGCGGACGTAAGAAGGATGTGATTATTCGTGGTGGAGAAAATATTCCGGTCGCGGAAATTGAATCACTACTTTATAAGCATCCGAATATCGCCACAGTAGCTTTAGTGGCTTATGCAGATGAGCGAATGGGCGAGCGTTCCTGTGCAATCATCAAGCTGAAAGATCAGACAAAGCCGTTAAGTTTTAATGAGCTGGTAGATTTCCTGAAAACTCATAATCTGGCTATGCAGTATCTTCCGGAACGCCTGGAAATCTGGGAGGATATTCCGATGACCCCATCGGGAAAAATCCAGAAGTTTAAACTCAGAGAATTACTGGCTCAGCATATTGCCTCAACGGCAGTTGAAGCGAACTAAATCTGGGAATAAATAGATAAATTAAACCCTGAATAATCTTGCATCATTCAGGGTTTTTCTTATTCAAAAAGAAGCGATCTAAAAGGTTAATACGAATTTTAGATTAACTTCTACTTTAATAATTTTAATAAAGCTTCAGCCGTTGCAGCAGAAGAGGCGGGGTTTTGTCCAGTAATGAGCAGACCATCTTGTTGCACGTATACCTGCCAGTCCTCAGTTTTGGAATATTTCCCACCTTTTTCTTTCAGCATGTCTTCCACTAGAAATGGGACAACATCGGTTAGGCCTACGCCGTCTTCTTCGGTATTAGTAAAACCGGTGACTGTCTTGCCTTCTACAATCGAATGACCTTCGGCATCTTTGACTTCACGAAGTACACCCGGTGCATGACAGACCAGCGCAACAGGTTTATCTGCCTGTAAAGTCTGCTCAATTAAAGAAATAGAATTCTGGTCTTTGGCTAGATCCCATAATGGACCGTGACCACCCGGATAGAACACGGCATCAAAATCCTGATTTAAGACTTCACTCAACTTATGTGTATTGGCAAGAGCCTGCATGGCCACCTCATCTGCTTCAAAGCGTTTGGTGGTTTCGGTTTGCGCATCCGGCTCATTACTTTTTGGATCTAATGGTGGCTGACCACCTGCAGGAGAAGCCAAAACTACCTCTGCGCCTGCATCGACAAAGGTGTAATAAGGCGCAGCTAGCTCTTCCAACCAGAAGCCAGTTTTTTTGCCAGTATCGCCCAGCTGGTCATGTGAAGTCAGTACCATCAAGATTTTCATATTATTTTCCTGTAGCTCATTAAAAAACATCGCGAATGATCGACTGTTAATTTAACAAGTCATGAGCGTCAGGAATGTTGTGATACGTTCATTTGCTGTATCGATACGTTGTTGTTTCAGTTGATTTAACTAAAGTACGTAGCCTTGCAAAGTGAACAGTGTGTTCAATATTCATCTGCCCATTAACAGGTCTTGCTGAAGATCGGCTTGTTTACGCAAGAAATCCCAGACCAGTTTAATTTTTGGTTCATGTTGCAGATCGACCAGCGTCAGCATCCAGAAAGTGTGGGTAAAACTGAGCTGCTGACCCAGCACCTCTTTCAGTTCACTTTTATCATTGACCAGAAATTTCGGCAAAATGGCCAGTCCAGCACCTGCACGCACGGCAATTTCCTGCGCCAGAATGCTGTTACTGCGAAAACAGGCACTGACCTGCAAGGGAAGACGCTCTAGCGAATATAATGCAGTGCTATAGACCAGATCATCAATATAATCGACAAAACGGTGCTGCTGGAGGTCTTCCAGTTTTTTAATTTCCGGATTTTGCTGTAAATAATGCTGGCTGCCATATAGCTTTAAACAGTAATTAGACAAACGAGTAATGATATACGGACCAGATTTGGGCCGGTCAATCGCGATCACAATATCGGCTTCTCGATGTGAAAGTTTGATCGCTTTCGGTACCGGAATCAGGTCAATGGTCAGCAAAGGATAATGCTGGGAAAATTCTGCCAAAAGACGAGCTAAAAATGCCGTGCCAAAACCTTCTGGCGCACCAATCCGGACCCGACCTTGCAAGGGATCATGGCGCTTGTCAATCTGGATAAAGGACTGTTCCATCTGTTCCACACGCGGCACCAGTGCCAGACCTTCCGAGGTTAGTTCATAACCGGTGGCTTCGCGCTTAAACAGTTGCGTACCTAAAGTACTTTCCAGGGCCTGAATCCGCCGCGCTACGGTGCTATGTTCAACCCCGATTAAGCGTGCTGCGTTGGTGAGTGTTGTAGCACGCGCCAAAACTAAAAAAAAGCGTAAATGATCCCAATCTACTTTCATTTTTTATTTAACATCCTGTTAAATTCCTGTGCATATTTGCACAACCATCGTGCACCAATTTCTATTGGTGGTCAAAGTGTTCTTTGTTAGTCTGCTGAAACAGCGTAAAAATTATACGTTAAATAAAAGCCAGTAAAGGCAGATACAACGACAATAACAAACCAGCACGGAGCGACCATGAACGCCATTTCTCATCCACAGCAAAGTACCGGATTCACCACCGCAAAACTTCTCATTAATGGTGAATTTGTCGAATCAAAAACCAGCCATTGGCAAGATATTGTTAATCCTGCCACTCAGGAAGTCTTGGGGCAGGTGCCATTTGCTACTACAGAAGAAGTCAATGCTGCGATTGCGGCTGCGCAAAATGCCTTTACCAGCTGGCGCCAAACCCCGATCCAGGCACGCATGCGCATCATGCTGAAGCTGCAGGATCTGATTCGTACGAATTTAAAAAGTATTGCCCAGGTCTTAACAGCAGAACAGGGGAAAACTCTGGCCGATGCCGAAGGTGATATTCAGCGCGGTCTGGAAGTGGTGGAGCATGCCTGTTCGATCGGTTCACTACAAATGGGTGAGTATATTGAAGGTGTGGCACGCGGTGTCGATACCTATACCTTGCAGCAACCATTGGGTGTCTGTGCAGGAATTACCCCGTTTAACTTTCCGGCGATGATTCCACTGTGGATGTTCCCGATGGCGATTGTCTGCGGCAATACCTTTGTATTAAAACCCTCAGAACAGGATCCGCTATCGACCATGATGCTGGTTGAGTTAGCGATTCAAGCCGGTGTACCGGCTGGCGTACTGAATGTAGTACATGGCGGCAAAGAAGTGGTCGATTTACTGTGTACCCATCGCGACATTAAAGCGATTTCTTTTGTTGGTTCAACCGCGGTCGGTACGCATGTCTATAACCTGGCAGGCCAGCACGGCAAGCGTGTGCAGTCTATGATGGGCGCTAAAAACCATGTCGTGGTAATGCCAGATGCGAATAAAGAACAGACCTTAAATGCGTTGGTCGGTGCAGCTTTTGGTGCAGCAGGTCAGCGTTGTATGGCACTTTCGGTGGCGGTGATGGTCGGTGAGACCAAGCACTGGGTCGATGAACTGGTCAATAAAACCAAAACCTTAAAGGTGAATGCCGGACATGAACCGAATACCGATGTGGGACCGGTGATTTCAACCCGTGCCAAAGCACGTGTGATCGATTTAATTAACAGTGGCGTTGAACAAGGCGCTGAACTGCTGCTGGATGGTCGTGATGTACAGGTTCCAGGCTATGAAAAAGGCAATTTTGTCGGGCCAACGATTTTTAATCAGGTTACGACCGATATGCGCATTTATAAAGAAGAAGTGTTTGGCCCGGTACTGGCGATCATGCATGTCGATACTTTAGAGCAGGCCATTGAGCTGATTAATGCCAATCCCTTTGGTAATGGCGTGGGACTGTTCACCCAGAATGGCAATACGGCACGTACCTTCCAGAACCAGATTGATATCGGTCAGGTGGGCATCAACATTCCAATTCCTGTCCCTGTGCCTTTCTTCAGTTTTACCGGTTCACGCGGTTCAAAACTGGGTGATCTAGGTCCTTATGGCAAACAGGCGGTGCAGTTCTATACCCAGACCAAAACCATTACCAGCCGCTGGTTTGAAGATGACCAGGAAACCACAGGTGTTAATACCACGATCAGTCTGCGTTAAGGAGCATCAGCATGAAGATTGCATTTATTGGTTTAGGCAATATGGGCGGCTCCATGGCGCAAAACTTGCTCAAGTCCGGTCATCAGGTTTTTGGTTATGATTTAAGTGCAGTGGCTTTACAGCATTTTGCAGAAGGGGGCGGTATCGTCTGCGACAGTCCACAAGCTGTCGCGAAGCAGGCGGAGATCGTGGTCAGCATGTTGCCCGCCGCCAAGCATGTGCGTGAAGTCTATTTAGGTGAACACGGTATTCTGAAGGTGCTTCAAGCGGGCAGCTTATGTATCGACAGCAGCACCATTGACCCGCAAACCATTCAGGAGGTTGCCGCAGCAGCGCAGGCCAAGCAGATTCGCGTCTGTGATGCACCGGTATCCGGCGGTACTTTAGGTGCCAAAGATGGCACTTTAACCTTTATGGTCGGTGCAGATGATGCCACCTTTGAGGCGGTCAAACCAGTTCTCGGCTGTATGGGTAAAAATCTGGTGCATTGTGGTGCGGTGGGAACAGGACAGGTAGCAAAAATCTGTAATAACCTGATTCTGGGCATTTCCATGACTGCGGTAGCAGAAGGGATGGCACTCGGAGCCAAACTGGGTATTGATCCGCAGGCGCTGGCTGGGGTAATCAACAGCTCCACTGGACGCTGCTGGAGTTCTGAAATTTATAATCCATGGCCCGATATTTGTGCCAATGCACCGTCATCGCGGGGTTATACCGACGGTTTTGCCGCACAATTGATGCTCAAAGATTTAGGTTTGGCGGTCGATGCAGCGCAACAGGTGGATCAGCCGGTTGTACTCGGCAGCATGGTACAAAAACTCTATCAACAGCTCTGTCAGGAAGGAGATGCCCATCTGGACTTCTCCAGCATCATGCATCAATACACCACGCCAAATGCTTAAAACTTAAAAGATTCAGATGGAGCAAGGATTCGCTTCAATAATTACACCTTGTCAGTAATAACGATAAATTCAGGCTGAGGTTTAACATGTTAGATTATCAAACAACGGTTCAAGACTTTGATTTAAATACGGTTGCAAGCCAGTATCTCTCCGGTTCCATGCAGGCAGTAAATGCCTGTTATGAATGCTGTGACCGTCATGCCGATTCCGATGCCATTGCCTTATACTGGCATGGTAAAGATGGCAGAAAAGAACAATATAGTTTTGCCGAACTCAAAAAATATTCCAGCCAGTTTGCCAACTTTTTAAAGTCTCAAGGCATTGGTAAAGGCGACCGCGTTTCCGGATTATTACCACGTACTCCCGAGTTGATCATTACTATTTTGGCAACCTGGCGGATTGGTGCTGTCTATCAACCCTTATTTACGGCCTTTGGTCCCAAAGCCATCGAGCATCGTATTCAGCTGGCGCAAAGCAAGCTGGTGGTGACTGATCTGGCGAATCGGGATAAATTATCTGAAATTAGCAACTGTCCACCGATTGTGACGGTACATGCCGAAACTGAGGCAGAGCGCTATCCGCACGATCTTAGCTTCTGGACAGTATTAAACCGTCAGGCTGAAGCTTGTGAGCTGGAAATCCTGAATGTTAATGATCCATTTTTATTGATGTTTACCTCGGGCACCACCGGACCGGCGAAACCGCTTAAAGTGCCGTTAAAAGCACTGATTGCTTTTGCAAGCTATATGCAAAATGCCATTGGTCTAACTCCTGAAGATGCTTTCTGGAATATTGCTGATCCCGGCTGGGCCTACGGATTGTATTACGCGATTACTGGTCCCTTAATGCTTGGACACTCGACCTTGTTTTATGAAGGCGGTTTTAATGCCGAAAGTGTCTGCGAAATTGTTAAGGAATATGGCATTACCAATCTGGCCGGTGCACCAACCGCTTACCGCATGATGATGGCGGCCGATCCTGCTCAAATGGCAAAACTACGCGGTAAGTTACGTGTTGTCAGCAGTGCGGGAGAACCGTTAAATCCGGAAGTGATCCGCTGGTTTAAAGAGGTACTGGATGTGCCGATTTATGACCATTATGGCCAGACCGAAGTCGGGATGGTGGTGTGTAATCATCATGCCTTGGAACATCCGGTCCGTTCAGGTTCGGCAGGCTTTGCCAGCCCGGGTTACCGGATTGCCGTTGTCGATGAACAGGGGCATGAATTAGCAGCTGACGTCCCGGGCATCCTGGCAGTGGATATCAGCCAGTCCCCAATGATGTGGTTCTCTGGCTATGAAGAAAGCCGTAAATCTCCATTTGTCGGACAGTATTACTTAACTGGGGATACCGCAGAAATTCATGCAGATGGCAGTATGAGCTTTGTTGGGCGTAGTGATGATGTCATTACAACGTCAGGTTATCGGGTCGGCCCGTTTGATGTGGAAAGTGCCTTGCTGGAACATGATGCCGTGATTGAAGCAGCAGTCATTGGCGTGCCTGATCCTGAGCGTACCGAAATCATTAAAGCCTTTGTGATTCTGGCGAATAATTTTGCAGCTTCGGCCCATCTGGAAGAAGAGCTGGGTCAATTTGTGAAAAAGCGGTTATCTGCGCATGCCTATCCACGCCTGATTGAATTTGTGACTGAATTGCCGAAAACCCCAAGCGGTAAAATTCAACGCTTTTTACTGCGCAATCAGGAAATCAACAAGCAGCAAGCCAAGACCGCATAACAGCTAAAGCCAACAGATTGAATAAGAAGATTAAATAAAGAGATTGAAGGAAGAATCCATGCAATTAACGGAAGAACAACAACTGATTCAGGACATGGCAAAAAGCTTCGCCCAGGAACAGATTAAACCCTTTGCCGGCGAGTGGGATCAAAAAGGCATCTTTCCTAAACAGGCCTTAGCCCAAATGGGAGAGCTGGGTTTTTTAGGCATGCTGATTCCGGAAGAATGGGGCGGCTCGGGCACAGGTACGCTGGCTTATGTTCTGGCCTTAGAAGAAGTCGCTGCGGCCGATGGTGCAACATCTGCGATTATGAGCGTACATAACTCTGTAGGGTGTGTGCCGATTTTCAAGTTCGGGACGGAACAGCAAAAGCAGGATTTTCTAAAGCCTTTGGCTCAAGGTGAAATGATTGGTGCCTTTGCCTTAACCGAACCGCATACCGGATCGGATGCTGCCGCGATTAAAACCCGGGCGGTCAAGGACGGCGATCATTACATTCTGAATGGCGCGAAACAGTTCATTACCTCAGGCCACAATGCCGGAATGATTATTGTGTTTGCCGTGACTGATCCAGCTGCGGGGAAAAAAGGTATGAGTGCATTTTTAGTGCCGCGCGACACGCCCGGTTATGAAGTGATTCGGGTCGAAGAAAAACTCGGCCTGCATGCTTCGGATACCTGTCAGATTGCCTTAACCGATGTCCGCATTCATGAAAGTTTAAGACTCGGTGCAGAAGGCGAAGGTTTAAAAATTGCCTTGGCCAATCTGGAAGGCGGGCGAATCGGTATTGCGGCACAGGCGGTTGGTTTGGCGCGTGCCGCCTTGGAAGAAGCAACGGCCTATGCGCATGACCGCGTGGCCTTTGGCAAACCGATTTTTGAACAGCAAGCGATTTCTTTCAGGTTGGCCAGTATGGCGACTGAAATTGAAGCAGCACGGCAACTGGTCCATTTTGCAGCACGCAAGAAAGAAGCCGGTGAAACCTGTTTAACTGAAGCCTCCATGGCCAAGCTATTTGCTTCGGAAATGGCGGAACGTGTCTGCTCCAAAGCGCTGCAGATTTTTGGCGGCTACGGTTATCTGAAAGATTTTCCGATTGAGCGGATTTATCGCGATGCGCGGATTTGTCAGATTTATGAAGGCACCAGCGATATTCAGCGCCTGGTGATTGCACGCAGTTTATAAGGAATTAAAAAGGATTTTTATCATGCAATGGCAAACCATTTTACTCGAACAACGTAACGGTGTTGGACTGATTACCTTAAACCGTCCTCAGGCGTTAAATGCACTGAATAACCAGCTGATTGTCGAGGTCAATCAGGCTCTTGATCAGCTGGAAAAAGACCCCGAAATTGGTTGTATCGTGATTACCGGTTCGGAAAAAGCTTTTGCTGCTGGTGCCGATATTAAAGAAATGGCAGATCTGAATTTTCCGCAAATTTATCTGGACGATTTTTTTAGTCTGGCCGACCGGATTGCGCAGCGCCGTAAACCTTTAATTGCCGCAGTGAGCGGCTATGCCTTGGGTGGTGGTTGCGAGCTGGCATTGATGTGCGACTTTATTTACTGCGCTGATAATGCAAAATTTGGTTTGCCTGAAGTTACCTTAGGCGTGTTGCCCGGCATTGGCGGGACCCAGCGTTTAACCTTGGCGATTGGTAAGGCCAAAGCCATGGAAATGTGCCTGACTGCACGGCAGATGGGGGCGCAGGAAGCGGAACAAAGTGGTTTGGTCGCTCGGGTTTTTGCCAAGGAAGAATTGCTGGAACAAACCCTGCAAGCTGCCGAGAAAATTGCTGAAAAGTCGCTTACTGCCGTGATGATGATTAAAGAATCAATTAATCGGGCCTTTGAAGTGAGCCTGGCTGAAGGCCTGCGCTTTGAACGCCGGGTTTTCCATTCGATTTTTGCCGGTTCCGATCAAAAAGAAGGCATGCAGGCCTTTGTAGAAAAACGCCCAGCCAAATTTACCCATCAATAAAACAAAAATAGGAAAATAAAATGAGTGATGAAAATAATTTAGCGATACGGGTCGCAGGAAGTCTGGGCATTATCAGCCTGGACCGCACCAGCCATTTAAATGCCTTAACCCTGCCAATGATCCAAGGCATTCAGGCGCAACTCGATCAGTGGTGCCATGATCCAGAAGTGCAAGCCATCCTGATCAATTCCAACAGTCCCAAGGCGTTCTGTGCTGGAGGCGACATCCGCTATCTGTATGACAGCTATCAGGCCGGCAATACCCAATATCAGGATTTTTTTGCCACTGAATATAAGATGCTGAGCACCTTGCGTAATTTTCCAAAGGCCGTGATCGTGATGATGGATGGCTATGTACTGGGCGGAGGCTTTGGCCTCGCTCAAGCCTGTCATATCAAAGTTACGAGTGAAAAATCACGTTTTGCCATGCCCGAAACCGCAATTGGTTTTTTCCCAGATGTTGGAGCCACCCATTTCCTGTCCCGACTGGATGAAGTCGGTGTCTATATGGCTTTGACCGGGGAGCAGATCAGTAGCAGTGATGCCTTGTATCTCGATCTGGTGGATTATCATGTGCCGAGTGAGCGTTTTGCTGAATTGGAAGCAGCGTTGATTACTGCGCCTGTGTTAAATTCGATTGAAATCCAGAAAATCATTAGTGGCTATATTACGCATCCGGTAGAAAGCGAGCTGCAAAAACGTGCAGATCTGATTAATCAGCATTTTGGCTATCCAAACCTCAAGGAGATTGAACAGAGTCTTGCTCATACAAGTAATTCAACCGATCAGGAATGGGCTAGTAAAATGCTGGCAATTTTGCAGCAACGTCCGGTTATGGCCAAGCAAACCAGCCTGAAGTTACAGCAAGCCGGACAGAATTTGTCGCTAGAAAAATGCATGCAGTTAGAACGCGACTTGCAAGATGTCTGGTTAGAGCAGGGCGACTTTATTGAAGGCGTTCGTGCGCTGATTATTGATAAGGACAAAAATCCAAAATGGCGAACTGAGAATGCAAAATTTGAAAAGACCTTGCAAAAGATCTGGCCAGTTTGGACTCAGCAGCGTATCGAAAATATCACTTAAACTTGATGGTAAAAGACCCTCTATAAGTAAATTATAAAGGGTCTTTATAGGTGTCCTATAGCGTCATCAGTATGAATTCTGCTTAGTGGGACGTTTTCTTTTTCTTGCCACCACCGTCTTGTTTATTGACCGTCGACCAGGCAATACGTTCGGCTTCTTCCTCAGAATGACCACGTTCTTTTTCGCTTTCTTCAATATGTTCAGCCTGACGTTTCTGTTTATCGGTATAGGCTGATTTGTCACCTCTAGGCATCTTAATATCCTCATCAGGTTTGGCTGAAATTACTATAACAAGAGCTTATTTTTACGAGGGTAAGTATTTGTTGGAATCATTTTATAAAAACAAAATTTTTAAAAAATATGAAAATCTAAAGATTAAATAGATGAAGATAACGGTCAACTAGAACCGCTATCTTCTTTGTCCGATTAGCCGTTAATAATACTGCCGCCATTCACATGAATCACCTGACCTGAAATATAGCTAGCTTCTTCACTGGCCAGAAATAAATACGCCGGTGCTACTTCACTTGGCTGGCCCATGCGGCCCATTGGGGTACTTTTACCAAAATCTTTAAGCTGCTCTTCATCAAAGCTGCTCGGAATGAGTGGTGTCCAGATAGGACCTGGCGCGACTCCATTGACGCGAATGCCCGTTTTATTTTTTAATAAATTGGTGGAAAGGCTTCGGGTAAATGTAGTGATGGCCCCTTTGGTACTGGCATAGTCAATCAGCTGATCATGTCCGTGATAACTGGTAATACTTGTCGTATTGATAATGCTGTCACCTTCTTGCATATGCGGAATCACCGCCTGAGTCAGGTGAAACATCGACAGAATATTCACATTAAATGTTTTAAGTAATTGCTCGGGCGAGATATCGCTAATACTTTCTTGCGGATACTGAACCCCGGCATTATTGACCAGAATATTAATCGTTTTAAATTCCTGAAGGGTCTGTTCCACCATTTTCTTGATTTCATCTTGATCCTGTAAATCACATTGAATCAGCAGGCAACGTCGGCCTTCATCTTCCACCATTTTTTTGGTGTCCCGTGCATCCTGATCTTCATCCAGATAGCAAATAGCGATATCTGCACCTTCGCGGGCAAATAAGACCGATACAGAGCGGCCAATTCCGCTATCACCACCAGTAATCAAGGCAACTTTGCCTTTTAATTTTTCACTGCCTTTATAATGCGGTTTAATAATTTCCGGTGCAGGGTCCATTTTGGTTTGTACACCCGGTTGATGGTCTTGTGTTTCAGTTGAAGCTGGGGTTTCAGGATAATGATTCATATCTTTTCCAATTCCAATGATTGTGGCCATATAAGAAAAAATATATTAGAAGCTTTTAGGCAAAATGAGGCTGGACTCAACATTTCATAACAGAATGTATTCGAGATTTATCAATTATTCGTTGAAACGGATCAGGTTGAGCAACCAGAACAGAAAAAGCTGATGAAACAGCTTCTGGCTACACTTTGATAGCTGAGGTGGTCTTGAAAGGTGAAATTTGATTAGGAAAGGTGAGGTATCAACGGAGATTTAAAATCTAGACATAGATAAGCATCTTTTTCTGGGAATATATAAGAAAAATGGAGAGTTTTTTAACTCTCCATTTATTCATTCTGATGTATTTGAAAAATTTCTATAGAAATAAATTTAAAGATTATCACTTAAATTAATTCTAGCCTGTGCTGCCTTTTCCTTTTTGGCTGAGGCTTTACCCCAGTTAAACTTTTGTGCACAGATGCCTAAGCCCACAATAAATAATGCAAGCACACTGGTATAAACCACTTCTTTAAAATAGGTTCCTTCAATAATCATGGTAATTAAAGCACCCACAATAAAGATAATGACCAGATAAGTTAACCATGGGAATAACCACATCTTGAATGGAATATTTTGTCCTTCAGCTTCCAGTTTTTTACGTAACTTAAGCTGAGAAATGGCAATCGCCAGATAAACATATAAAGATACGGTACCAGTCGCTAACATCAAGACATCATAAATATTCATACTTTCGGTGGCAGTCAGATAGATCGCCACGAAAGAAAACAGGCTTGAAAAAATGACACCTACCCATGGGCTGTTATTGCGGTTGGTTAAACCAAAACTCTTTGGTGCATCTCCACGTTTCGAGAGGGAATAGACCATGCGTGAACAGGTATAAAGTGCGGAGTTAAAGCAGCTACATACCGAGGTGAGCACGACAAAATTAACAATATGGCGCGCTTCCGGAATACCGAGTGCGGTAAGGGCCACACTATACGTACCCCAGGTCGGATCTTTCAATAAAGGATTATTGTGTGGAATCAGGCAAACTGTGATCAGCATTGAACCGACATAGAATAAAATGATACGCCATACAATTGAATTAGTGGCCTTACGAATTTCCTTGGCGGGATCTTTGGTTTCAGCTGCTGCTACGGTGACAATCTCTGCGCCCATATAAGCAAACATTACACCCAATAAGGCTGTGATGACGGATGAAAAGCCATTTGGCATAAAGCCTTGAGCGGTTAGATGAGTCGTACCGCCGAGCATAGAGGCATCACCCCAAGGCCAAAGGTGCATCACGGCCAGACTGCCAAATACCAGGAACAGTACAATGGCAATAACTTTAATCAGGGCAAACCAGAACTCGAATTCACCAAAGTTTTTTACGTCACGGAGATTGATCCAGACCAGTGCTACAGTGACCAGAAGCATATAGTCCCAGATCGGGATAAATGGAAACCAGCTATTTAGGATTTTCCCGGCAACAAAGGCTTCCCAGCCCATGAGCAACGTCCAGAAAGACCAGTATAACCAGCCGATAGAAAATCCAGCCCAGCGCCCGATTCCACGATCCGCATAGGTTGAAAATGAACCACTGTCGGGATTCAGTACCGCCATTTCTCCCAGCATACGCATGATGAGTAAAACTAATATTCCACCTAGAGTATAGGCAATGAGTGCAGCCGGTCCTGCAGAATAGATGACATTACCGGAGCCGACAAAGAGTGCTCCACCAATGACACCGGCAATTGAAATCATGGTGAGATGGCGTGATTTAAGTCCGTTTTTTAAGCCGTTTGATGATTCGGAATTGGAGAAATGTTGATGTTCTGCCATATAATTTCCCTTAATATCAATAGCGTAGCGGCAATAAAATTCCTTATTTGGCTTACGCTATCTTATCCTTTGAAACTGTAACCGAATTCATCAGTGCTTGACCAATATTAAGTTAATCTTAATAAAATGAATCCTTGTAGCCCTATAGACAGGATCACACTTTGATTAAAGTACGGTTACATGCTGTTCATGTATGCAGTTAATTTCTCTTTTTTGTTGTAAAGTGACGAGAGCCATTTTTGAGCAATTCAAAGGAGCCAATTGGCTTAAGAGATAAAAAATATAAGCAGGCAATATTTACAGAAAAATAAAGCCTACCTAAAATATCAGGCTAAAAGCAGGTTTACTTTCCCTTTAAAAATAAATTAAAAGCTTTTTGATTTTAAAAATATAATTGTATTGATCCCTGAGTTTTTACTAAGTTAAAGTGCGGATCCCATGCTCGCGCAAGCACTTTAACAATATCCCGAAAGCCACCAGAATTTCCTGTTCACTCACACAGGCAAAGCCCAGTAATAATCCTTTCTGCCGGGTGGAATAATGTTTGGTATAGTATTGCGATAAGGCTCTGACCTTGATTCCCAGTTCAAGCGCTTTGGATGCAATCAAGACATCATCACTGCTGCTCGGCAATTTTAAAATCAGATGCAAACCGGCGGCGGTATTGTATTCATGCAGAAAATCTTCACCTAAATGTCGGCGAATCAGGTCAATTAAAAAAGCGTGGCGTTTGCCATACAATAAACGCATCCGTCGGATATGCGCCTCATAATGTCCTTCACGGATAAATTCAGCCAGTGTTTGCTGATCGATTAAGTGACCACCACGATAAAGTTCCGAGGCCACAATTCGCAATGAAGAAAACAGCTGTTTTGGTACCACTAAATAGCCAATACGCAGGGCCGGATAAATGGTCTTACTAAACGTCCCCATATAAATCACCGGAGAATCCGGCTCTAAACCTTGTAAAGAAGGATAGGGCTGGCCCGAGAACCTGAACTCGCTGTCATAATCATCTTCAACAATCCAGCTGTTGTGCTGGCGTGCCAGTGCAATTAACTGTTTGCGCCGTTCTAAACTTAAATGTGAGCCCAAAGGATACTGATGCGACGGCGTCACAAAAATCAGTTTAGGTGGTTTCTTGGGATGCAGATCGGGAATAATCCCTTCCTGATCCACCGGTAAGGAACGTAGATTGACGCCATTAATTCGTAAAATATTACGCGCGCCCCAATAGGCTGGATCTTCGATCCAGACCTCATCGCCTATGTCGCTTAAAGTACGCGAGACCAAATCAATCGCCTGATGGGTGCCTTCGGTAATAATGATCTGATCAGCATCGCACTGCACTGAACGGGCAATTTTCAGATATTCTGCCAGCTCCTGACGCAGTTCTAGGGAGCCACCGGCATTGCTGTAAATCAGGTTGTTAACTTGAGGTTCACGGCTCAAACGCGTTTGGATTTTGCTGAAAATATGATGCGGAAATTCGGTTACATCGGGTGCGCCCGGTACAAAGGCTCCCCATTGATAAGGCGAAGCCGCGGAATAGCCGAGCAAGTAAGAACCGCGTTGCGACAGATTATAATTTTGCTGTGCTTTTTTTTCTGCAACGGCAGGAGAATTCTGTTCTGCCTTCACCAAAAAGGATTCGGGTAATTTCTCTACCACCCAGGTACCTTGGCCGGTACGCGCATCAACATAACCTTGTGCCTGTAATTGTTCATAGGCATTTAACACCGTATTACGTGATACCTGAATTTCTTTGGCCAGATCACGCGATGCAGGCAAGCGGGTTTTGGGAGCCAATACGCTATCAATAATCGCGTTACGCAAGCAGCGGAACAGTCGCATCTGTAATGTTCCTGTGACATCTTGCTGCAATCGCTGCAGTAAATAATCTCCAAGCAAGCTACGCAATTGGCTCTCTCCTACAAATTTGAAATGGCTCTCGTGAGAGCGGTATTGCTAGGTGCAAAATAGTCTGATCAGGCAGTCATTGTAAAGTGTCTTGTATGCGTTTTGATCATGTACCTGCGGCTTGAATGCGAGCATACAGGCGGGCAGGCAATATACACAGATACCGATTAAAACTAAAGCGGAAAATCTAGACACTGATTTTGTTTGGAGCTCGCTGAACTAAGACCTGAATCAAGCAATGATTGCCATAACAGCCGAATAGAGATGTGTTGCAGCCGCCAGGACATACGACTGCATATAACAAAAGGATCATAGAATGAACATGATGATGAAAGGATTGACCTATACCGAGCAAGGTACAACGGCCTGGAACAATTATCTTAAGCAACTGGATAAAGTAGCGCCTTATCTGGGTGAGCTGAGTGAACGACTGGACATGCTGCGACGCCCAAAGCGCAGTTTGATTGTCGATGTTCCGGTCATCATGGATGATGGTACGGTTCAGCATTTTGAAGGCTATCGTGTTCAGCACAATTTAACTCGCGGTCCAGGCAAAGGCGGCGTGCGTTTTCATCCAGATGTCAATTTAGATGAGGTGATGGCTCTGTCGGCCTGGATGACGATCAAATGTGCTGCTCTAAACTTACCTTTTGGCGGTGCCAAAGGCGGTGTGCGAGTTGATCCGAGCCAGCTTTCCAAGCGCGAACTGGAACGCTTGACCCGACGTTATACGGCAGAAATCAATTTAATTATTGGACCGCAAAAAGATATTCCGGCGCCGGATGTTGGAACCAATCCGCAAATCATGGCCTGGATGATGGATACGTTTTCCATGAATGCGGGTTCTACGATTACTGGTGTAGTGACCGGAAAGCCGGTTCATTTAGGGGGGTCTTTAGGCCGCAGTAAAGCTACAGGTCGCGGCGTATTTATTAGCGGTCGTGAAGTTGCCCAGCAAATCGGTCTGGATTTAAAAAATGCTCGGGTTTGTGTACAGGGTTTCGGTAATGTGGGCAGTGAAGCTGCGCTGCTTTTCCAGGAAAATGGCAGCAAAGTGATCTGTGTTCAGGACCATTCTGCCACCCTGTATCAGAAAGAGGGGATTGATATTAAAAAGCTGCTTGAATACTCAAATGCCCACCATAAAATTCAGGGATTTTCTACCAGTGATGAAATTTCTGCATCAGCTTTCTGGACCATTCCTGCCGAAGTCTTTATTCCGGCAGCGCTGGAAGGTGTGATTAATACTCAGGTCGCGCAAAATATTCAGACCAAAATGATTCTGGAAGGTGCCAATGGTCCCACTTTGACTGAATCGGATGAAATTCTGAGTGAGCGTCATATTACCGTGGTGCCAGATGTAATCTGCAATGCGGGTGGCGTGACGGTCAGCTATTTTGAATGGGTTCAGGATTTGGCCAGTTATTTCTGGACCGAGGAAGAGATTAATCAGCGTATGGATGCCAGCATGAAAAATGCGGTACAGGATGTATGGCAAAAATCAGTCCAGGCCGGATGTTCTTTGCGTACAGCCGCTTATATTCTGGCCTGTGAGCGGATTTTAATGGCGCGTCAGGAACGCGGCATCTATCCGGGTTAAGCGAAGTTTTTGCAAGATGGATTAATCCATAAAAATGAATGGATTTAATCCATGATGACCTATCCTAAATTTTTGCAATGGATTTTTAAATTGGCTTCTTTATTTAAAAAGGAGCCAATTTTTATTAAAAACATAAATACTTGTTTATAAATAAAATAATTTTATATTTTGACTCTTTTACTAATTTCAACTAGACCAATTGGCTCCTTCGATCTGCTGCAAAGTGGCTCTCGTCTCATACGTATAAATGCGCAAAATGAACCATATCAGCCAGTCTTTGGCAAATTTCTATCCCAAGATCCGGATAGCAAAATTTACAACGTATGAATCAAGAATGAGGATACAAAATGGACAGTAAACACTCAGCACTGAATGCACGTAAACAGCAGGCAACACCACGTGGTGTTGGGGTCATGTGTCAATGGTACGCAGAGAAAGCAGAAAACTCGACCATTTGGGATGCAGAAGGCAATCAATATATCGACTTTGCGGGCGGGATCGCCGTACTGAATACTGGCCATCGTCACCCTAAAATTATTGCTGCGGTCACTGAACAATTAACCAAATTTACCCATACGGCTTATCAGGTTGTACCATACGAGAGTTACGTTGCTCTGGCAGAACGTATCAATGCACGCGCTCCCATCCAAGGTGCTGCAAAAACCTCATTCTTTTCGACTGGTGCTGAAGCTGTCGAAAATGCAGTTAAAATTGCCCGTGCCCATACTGGCCGTCATGGCATTGTCACTTTTGGCAATGGTTTTCACGGCCGCTCATTTATGACGATGGCCATGACTGGTAAAACTGCACCTTATAAACGCGACTTTGGAGTGATGCCTGGTGGTGTTTTCCATGCCCGTTATCCGGTGGAATCCAAAGGAATTAGTGTTGATGATGCAATGCAAAGCATCGAAGATATTTTCGCAGAAGATATTGCTGCGCATGACGTAGCAGCAATTGTGCTTGAACCGGTACAAGGTGAAGGCGGTTTTAATGTGGTGCCTGCAGAATTCCTGAAACGCTTGCGTGTCCTATGCGATCAAAACGGCATTTTACTGATTGCTGATGAAGTACAGTCTGGTTTTGCGCGTACAGGTAAACTGTTTGCGATGGATTATTATGAAACCAAGCCAGATCTGATTACGATGGCAAAGAGTCTGGGCGGCGGTTTCCCGATCTCAGGCGTTGTGGGTCGTGCTGAAGTCATGGATGCACCAAATCCAGGTGGATTGGGCGGTACTTATGCAGGTAACCCGGTTGCTGTTGCTGCTGCCCATGCGGTACTGGATATCATTGAAGAAGAAGGGCTTTGTGAAAGAGCGAATGATCTAGGCGCAGAACTGGTTGATGTTTTACATGAACTGAAAATGTCATCTAGCATGGTCAAAGATATTCGTGCACTGGGCTCAATGGTGGCGGTTGAGCTTGAAACTGCGGAACAGGCAAAAGCTGTACAAAACCATGCCATGCAAAATGGTCTGTTAATCCTGACCTGCGGTCGTTATGGTAATGTAATCCGTTTCCTATACCCGCTCACGATTCCGGCAGAACAGTTCCGTGCGGGATTGGCTATCTTGAAACAAGGGTTTGCACTGTCTGTCGCAGCCTAATAAAAGAGTAATGATCATGCTTCAAGCGCAATATAGAGATTTATTACAGCATCCTGATATCAGCTTCGATCAGCCTGCCACGGATGAATATATTGAAGTCAAAGATGCAGCAACCCAAGCCACTTTGGCCTGGGTAAAATCCCATGACCGGGCGTCTGTAGAACAGCTGATTGTTCGTTCTCAGCAAGCCCAGAAAGCCTGGAAAGCCAAGACAGCTCTTGAACGTGCGGATGTGCTTTGGGCCTGGTTCGATCTGATGCAGGAAAATAAAGAGTCCTTGGCTCAGATCCTGACTGCTGAACAGGGCAAGCCACTGGCTGAGGCGCGTGGTGAAATTGGTTATGCCGCTTCCTTTATCCGCTGGTTTGCTGAGCAGGCACGCCGTATTGATGGTGACGTGTTGACGCCAACGCTTGCCCATCAACGGTTATTGGTCATTAAGCAGGCGATTGGGGTGACAGCGGCCATTACACCGTGGAATTTTCCGGCGGCGATGATTACCCGTAAAGCCGCGCCAGCTCTGGCTGCTGGCTGTTCCATGCTGGTTAAACCGGCTGAACAAACGCCTTTAACCGCCTATGCGCTTGAAGTTTTGGCCTTGCGCGCAGGTTTGCCACAAGATGTATTGCTGCATGTCAGTGGTGATGCGGTTGAAGTGGGTCAGGTCTTATGTGAAAGCGAAACCGTGAAAAAGTTAAGCTTTACCGGTTCGACTCAAGTCGGCCGTATCCTGATGCAGCAGTGTGCGCCGACCATCAAAAAACTGTCCTTAGAACTTGGTGGCAATGCACCGGTTCTGGTCTTTGATGACGCCAATCTTGAACAGGCGGTACAGGGCATCATGGCCAGTAAATTCCGTAATAGTGGACAGACTTGTGTTTGTGCGAACCGGATTTATGTACAAGATGGCATTTATGATGCGCTGGTAGAAAAACTGGTGGCTGCCGTTGCCAAGCTGAAAGTCGGTGATGGCCGTGATGAAGCTTCTACCCAAGGTCCATTAATTGATGAGGCTGCGATCGAAAAAGTGCAGTCACATATTGCCGACGCAGTGAGCAAAGGTGCACAGGTGAAAACCGGTGGACAGCGCTCAAATCTGGGCGGTACATTCTTCGAGCCAACGCTTCTGACTGAAGTTACTCAGCAGATGCGTGTGGCAAAAGAAGAAACTTTTGGACCGTTGGCGCCGTTATTCCGTTTCAAGACTGAAGAAGAAGCAATTCAGATGGCGAACGATACAGAATTCGGTCTGGCTACCTATGTATTTACCCAAAGTACAGCACGTCAGTGGCGTGTAGGTGAAGCCTTAGAATACGGTATGGTGGGAATCAATACCGGAGCTATCTCTAATGAGGTTGCGCCATTTGGTGGAGTCAAGCAATCAGGGTTAGGCCGTGAAGGGTCTAAATTCGGTATGGATGAATACCTTGAAATGAAATATCTCTGTGTTGATATTTCTTCATAATGATGTTTAAAAAGTAAACTTATTCATTAAAAAACTGATGAGAAAATATCAGCCTCCAGTGAATCCCGTGTTTAATTTAAACCGGGATTCCTGCGATGGAGCAAGGACTCAATAAACAGATTGGAGGAGGGCATATTTTCAGTTGTTAAGTCATTCTTCTTCTCTAAAATTCCCCTAAATATCAATTAAAGCATCAGATTTCTATCAGGATTTAACCCTGATTTCTAACTTTAAACCAAAAGCATCCAGTAATTTCTGCATAGACTTGAGTGTTGGATTAGCTTCCGGTTGCTCCATTTTCTGTAGAGTCTGGGGAGCAATCTTGGTTATTTTAGCCATATCGTTGAGTGTGAGGTGCAACTCGGTACGAATGAAGCGAGCAACCTGATGAAAAGGCCAGTCAGGATTGTTACTGACGGTTTCAAGTACAGATAATCTCTTTTGCATCTGTTGAATCGGAGTCAGGGGCTTAAAACGTTTATCCATGATTCAGCTCCTCCAATTGTTGGCAAATATTATCAATTCGATACTGGCTATTTTCCAGAATTTCAGGTGCCAATTGCAGATGTTGCATGTGCTCGAGTAATCCCTGATAAAGTGCTAATTGCTCGATTAACACCGCTCTGATTTCTTCTGAATCGATGAGCGTGCATTCAGCGATCTGTTCAATCACTGAATGCCAAATTGGCATACCACCATGATCATCTCGCTCCCAACGCGTAGTTCGGGCAATACCATCTGGATGTAGCCACATCGGCGCAAAGTCAAATAATGGGGTTAGTTGAATGATTCCGTTATTGAAACGTTGAATCGCTGTATTACGGGTATGATTGTCCTTATTACCTAAAGCGACATTGGCAAGATCACGCTTCAAATATTCAAAGATTTCCTGTTTTGGTTCAGTACAGCATTGCATCAGCAGGCTACAGATCTGGTTATGGGTCATTCTTACCCCAAAACCTGCTTTTCCTCCCAGAGAAGCAATACTTTCCTGAGCGATTCTTTCAACCTTCCCATCAATGACTTTACGGTCGAATCGGGGAATGAATAAAGTCTTGCCATGCAGCTCCAGTTCCTGATGAACACGAAGTCCCAGATACTGGGCAATTTTCATATATAAGGCTTCGTGCATCAAAATTTTATCTAAATTCTGATCGCTGCCACGGCTGAATTTCACCAGCCAATGCTGCTTGACCTGATGATCTGTCAGCGTGTGATCCAGATAGAACAGGTCATCATGACCTTGAGTCAGCAGTAATTTTGGCCACTCGCCCTGAATACCAGAAGAGCCGGCAATAAAAAGTCCATAAGAGGCTAAGGATTCAATAAAGTTTTCTTGACGTTCTACGACTTGGTCTAGGCTAAAGCCATGATTCTGCTGAACAGGAAACTGCCCCTGTAGCCATTCATAAGCCTCTTTAATCCGTAAATTACCAATCGGATTACCTGCACCTGCTTTTAAAAGCGCCCAGTCTGCTTGTTCCTGAGTATTTTCAGAAAAATTAAGCTGACGGAGTAATTCTTTACGACCATAACCTTGAGGTAACAAATCCATCAGGAAGGCCGGCCAGGTAGATTGCAAGGTATTTTGCACATTTACTGGTAAATGATAGGCTAGCGCATGCCCATCGCTTAGGTTTATATAAGAAATAGCATATTCAAATAGATATGATGTGCGCGTGGCTGCTTGCCATCCAGTTTGTTGTTGACCGACAATCTCAACAATAGCGCAATCCAGCCATTCATCTTCCTGATAAATCTGCAGTGTGCAATATTGATCCATAATTTTATTAAAATAGTAAAGTAAAGTGATTTTATTTATTATATACCTATTTTAATAAAAAACTAATTTTATCTTCTTAAAGTTCTTTATCGTTCTAAAAGGCCTTATCTTCACCAGAATACAAGGCTTATGAGGCTATATAACAAGATGTATCCTCATAGAAATCAATATATAACCCAATTAATTTTTAAATATCAGAGGAGCTCTAACCCTGGTTATTTATTATGAATCTTTCTTTTGAATAAAATTTTAAGCAGCAAATAAAGGACTAAATCCCCGTTTACGTAGTAATTTTCGGTACATACTCGAGCTTCGATCTGCCGGAAAATGCGCTTCTAAAGATAAGTCCAGAGGTAAATATTCAGGTTTCTGATTTTCTACAATCACACGATCTTCCTCGAAAATTTTCATATTAAAGGCATAGGCATCTTCAACCGGTAAATCTTTATCATAATTGCGGCAAATAGGTGCAAAAAGTCGTGTTGAACGCGCAGTCATGGGTGAAGCCGCATTCATGATGACCTGCTTGGCATGATTTGGAAAATGAATCGTAAGTGTTGCAGTAAAGGGTAGGCTCACTTCGAAATGACGTAACCATTTAAAATCTTCCTGGCCACGCTGCTCGGTTCCAATCGGATAACGTCCTACACTGCTGATGTAATCTGCGTTAAAACCAACCTCCGTTTCTGTCGTACTGTAATCAGGAACTTCTACATCCTCCGGATCACCAAAAGTATCGGGATGCACCCAGGCAAAATGTGCCACATCAATAAAACCTTCGAGCTGTCTTCCTGCAAAACATTGAATGTCTATCTGAGGGCAGACCAGTTGCTGATACTCAGCATCATCCCAAAAAGGCATATGAGGAATATTAGGTTCTGCATCCTTTTCAGCGCTTAACGAACACCAGATCAGATCATATTTTTCTACCGCAGCATAAGTTTTCAGATGGAAACGCTCCGATATTTTATGCTGAGGATGTGCAGGAATACGGTTGCATTTACCCGCACTGCCAAAGCGTAAACCGTGATAACGACACACCACACCTTGGCCGTCATTTTTTCCCAAGCTTAAAGGTACACCGCGATGCGGACATGCATCTTTCGCTACCACTAACTCACCATTCATTTTATAAATCACCAGCGGCATATCCAGCAGCATGCTACTTGTTGGCTGATCTGTAATATCACGCCCAAGTGCAATCGGATACCAGTACTGAGCCAAAAGATGCCAGTCATGTTCCTTGAATGTCATATGGACTGGTAAGTCGGGAATAAAAGTGGCGATATTTGTATTCATAATGGATTCTGTGTCGTGACCTTTAGCTGGACTATAAAACAGCAAGGTATTCTATGAAATTTCAATTAACAGGACATAGGATTGCGTAAATCAGAACACTGACCGGCGATTAAAAACAAAATAAGCAACTTTCCAGGTTTTTTTATGTTCAACTACGCAAATATTGAGATGGGATATTTCTAAGCTTAAATCTCGCTGAAAATATTTTTTAAAAAGCGTGCTCTCAATTTCAATGCTCTACTTTGGCGCATAAATTGCTTATCACGCGTATAGACCATTGATCATTTACTAGAATCGACAAGGAATTGATGTGACGACTAGCTACTTACGCGGACAAGAACTTATCGAGAGCATTCGCAGTGCACCTTATTCGCGTGACCTGATTGGTTATCATGGCGAACTACCAAAAGTGCAATGGCCAAACGGCGCGCGTGTCGCGGTACAGTTTGTGCTGAATTATGAAGAAGGTGGTGAAAACCACATTGAACATGGTGATACGGGATCAGAACAGTTTTTATCTGAAATTATTGGTGCTGCCAGCTTTCCAGACAAACATATGTCGATGGATTCGATGTACGAATATGGTTCACGTGCTGGCTTCTGGCGGATTCATCAGGAGTTCCAGAAACGTGGTTTGCCGATGACTATCTTTGGGGTCGGCATGGCATTGGTACGTAATCCTTATGTGGTAGAGGCGATTAAAGCAGCCGATTATGATGTCGTTTCACATGGTCAGCGCTGGCTACATTATCAGGACATGCCGATTGAAATGGAACGCCAATATATGGATCAGGCGGTCAGCGTTCTGGAAAGCCTGTTTGGTGAAGCACCGATCGGCTGGTATACCGGTCGGGACAGTCCGAATACCCGTCAACTTCTGGCTGATTTTCCTCAAATCAAATATGACGCTGATTACTATGGGGATGACTTGCCATTTTGGAGCACCTTGACCAATCAGGCAGGGGAAACACGTTCGCATTTGATTATTCCTTATAGCCTGGATAGCAATGACATGAAATTCAGTTCACCTGGCGGTTTTAATAGCGGGGAACAGTTTTATCAATATCTCAAAGATGCTTTTGATGTGCTCTATACCGAAGGTGAAACTGCGCCAAAAATGCTGTCGATTGGCATGCACTGCCGTATTTTAGGACGGCCGGGACGTTTTAAAGCACTACAAAAGTTCCTAGATTATATTCAGAATCATGACAAGGTCTGGATTTGCCGCCGTGGGGATATTGCCGAGCACTGGTATAACCATCATGCGCCATAATCATAAAATATATTGGAAAAGATCAGTTTAGATGCTCTTTTTTGAGTCATGTACTTTATAAAAATAACAAACACATCAGCTTTGGCACTGTTATTGCAAAACCAGTTTTAAATAACCAAGCAATATAATCAGGCGATTGAATAGTGCAACTTGTTGAATTTAATCAAGCATCAACAGAAGATGCGATGATCTTTTTAAAGCACTGTGTGCAAATACCCAGCTGGTCGACCGAGCTTGCCGCAAAACGTCCTTATGCATCGTTTGAGGATATTTTGAATGCAGCGCAACAACAAGCGGCGACCTGGAGTTGGGATGAGATTAAAACTGCACTGGATAATCATCCCCGTATAGGTGAAAAACAGGCACAGGCTGAATTAAGTGAAATAGAAAAAGACTTTTCCCATCGTGAGCAATCCGGCATTACAGCAGATGACGATACCCAGCTCGCGCTGCTTAAAGGCAATCTTGCCTATGAAAAAAAATATGGGTTTATCTTTCTGATCAAAGCTGCTGGATTGAGCAGTGAAGACGTCCTTCAAGCCCTGAACTATCGTTTGCTAAATGATCCAGAGATTGAGAAACGTATTGTCCATCATCAACTGGCAGAAATTGCCTTGTCACGACTGGCTCAGGAGCTTCATGCATGATTAGCACACATATTTTAGATACACATCTGGGAAAACCTGCGACAGACGTGGTGGTACGACTTTTTGCTGAAGACGGTCGCTTGCTTGCTGAGACAAAAACCAATACAGACGGTCGCGTCAGTGATTTTGGCATAGTCGATTTAAAAACAGGTATCTATAGTCTTGAGTTTTTTACATCTGCTTATTTTGAAGGTTTGGGTTTAGAAACTTTTTTTCCTAAAGCAGTTATTCATTTTTATGTGAAAGATGCATTCCAGCATTTTCATATTCCTTTACTGATCAGCCCATTCGCGTACTCCACATATCGCGGAAGCTGATTTTATATTTAGACTTTGAGGGTGAGAAAAATGACAGAACAAAGTAAAACAATATCACCTGAACATGAATATTTAGGTGCGGGGAAAAGTGCAGCTTATGGTTTGCAACACGTACTGACCATGTATGGTGGAATTATTGCACCACCTTTAATCGTGGGAACAGCAGCCGGCCTAGAGGCTTATCAAATTGGATTATTGATTGCGGCGGCGCTATTTGTGGGTGGTTTAGCCACAATTTTGCAAACCGTTGGGGTGAAATATATCGGCGCGAAATTACCTTTGGTACAAGGGGTTTCTTTCGCTGGCGTTGCGACGATGGTCGCGATTGTGACTACAGGCGGTGGTTTGCAAGCCGTCTACGGTGCAGTCATTGTCGCATCATTGATCGGTTTTTTCCTCGCACCTTATTTTTCCAAAATTATCCGTTTCTTTCCACCAGTCGTGACCGGTTGCGTCATTACTATCATTGGTTTGTCTTTATTACCTGTAGCAGTCCGCTGGATGATGGGCGGCAATCCCAAGGCATCAGAATGGGGAAGTGTCGAAAATATTGGTCTGGCACTCATGACTTTAGCTTTAGTCGTCTGCCTGAATTTGAGCCGACATGCTGCTATTCGTCGCTTGTCTATTTTACTGGCAATTGTTTTAGGTTCAGTACTGGCTTATTTATTCGGTTTTGGTGATTTCTCTAAAGTTGCGACTGGGACATGGATTCAGGTACCTAGCTTCTTCGCCTTTGGACTACCGACTTTTGAGCTCACAGCCATTATTTCCATGCTCATCGTTACTCTCGTGATTATGACCGAAACCACAGCAGATATCATTGCAGTGGGTGAGATTGTAGGTACCAAAGTGGATGCGGATCGTATCTCGAATGGCTTGCGTGCCGATATGTTATCGAGTGCGATGGCACCGGTTTTTGGTTCATTTATGCAAAGTGCTTTTGCGCAAAATGTCGGCTTGGTGGCGATTACCGGAATTAAAAGCCGATTTGTGGTCGCTGCGGGTGGCATGATTTTAGTAGTGCTGGGTTTACTGCCCATTATGGGACGTTTGATTGCTGCCATTCCTGTACCGGTATTAGGTGGTGCAGGTCTGGTACTTTTTGGAACAGTCGCTGCAAGCGGGATTCGTACCTTGGCTAAAATTGATTATAACGAGCAAAAAAATCTCATCATTGTTGCGACCGCTATTGCTGCCGGTATGATTCCAATTATTGATCATTCCTTTTATGCCAATTTTCCAAAATGGGTACAAACCTTGTTTCATTCAGGCATCAGCTCAACCTGCTTAATGGCCATTTTACTCAACCTGTTGTTCAATCAACTGAACTTATTTAAAAATAAAAGTACAGCAACTACAGAAATTGTGGCAAAACTTCCCCATTAGAAAATTTAAACCAGAATGAAAGCAGCCCGGAAAGTGGGCTGTTTTTTTATCAAAAATTAAAAATGTTGGCTTTGTTTTTGCTTAATTCAGAATGTGATTTTTTCATTCCACTGGGGACCCTTATTTATGAAATTCACTCAACTTACTGCTGCAACTTTACTTGTATTGGGTGCGGCATCCGCACAGGCAAAACCGATCTGGCAAGACTTCAGTGTCACCGGACTTTATGGAGAAAACTATGAGGTGGTCAATGAGAAACAGGCGACTGCGACCTTTGAATATACGGCAAAAATAAAATATGCAGATGTCTTCTTCTTCATTGACCGTATGCGCGGCGCAGATGACTTTAAATCCAGTTATTTTGAATTTTCACCACGTTTGAGCTTGGGTGAAGTGTCGGGTCAGAAGCTTGCCTTTGGTCCGGTTAAAGATGTACTGGTTTCAACGACCTGGGAAGGTGGAGAGGGTTTTGATAACTTCCTGTACGGCGTAGGTTTCGATCTGGATATTCCATATTTCCGTTATGCCAGCATTAACCTTTATCGCGTGAATAATGAGAATATTGATGATGATTACCAGTTGACACTGACCTATGGCGTGCCAATTAAACTGGGAACTGAAGAATTTCTGGTGGATGGCTTCTTGGACTGGTCTACAGAAGAAGATACTCATGACAGCGAGATGAACTGGACCACCCAATGGAAATGGAATGTCGGTAAACACATTTCTCCAGACACCAATTTATATCTGGGGATTGAACATTCTATCTGGAACAACAAATTCGGTATCCCAAATGCCGATGAAAATAATGTCAGTGCTTTAGTGAAATATCACTTCTAGGCAAAGTGATGAAGAAATAAGTTAAAAGCCCTGATAAAAGGGCTTTTTTTAATGCGTTTAAAATACGATCTGGATGTTTTCAGGAAAAGGATGAACATCACAATTTGATCCGCTACCTATACGATCCACTACGACAAACTCGCTGGGTGCTTCAAGGGTCAATAATGGATGATGCCAGGTTCCGGCACGATAATTTATCCCTTGAGAACCATCACTGATAAATACCTGAATCTGACTAATATCGGGCTGTGTATAATCAAGTTCAGGCGCTACAACGATTAAAAATTGCTGGCCGTGCATCGGAATAAAAGCCTGTGATCCTAGAGGATGCCTTTCCAGCATTGAGATTTGAAAAGGAATTGCCGTAGCTTGCATATTTCTAAAAATACTCAGTCCGACCTTGGTGTCACTTTCTACTTCAGCCAGGGCATGATAACGCTCAGTCTGCTGCTCATTGATATGAAAATAATGATTACCCTGACAGGCAATGACTTCTCCAAAAGGCAGAAAACTTTCAGTGCTTAAAGGCTGTATTTTTATACTTTGCATAGACATATCATTGATCACTCAAGCCAATTTTCCCCAGAGACGAATCCGGCTGATGCCACCGTCCGGAATCATGTTGACACGAATATGGGAAATTTTTTCGTGTTGTAAAATTTCATTGATGTAATGATGAATATGATCCATTTGCATAGGTTGGGCTGCTAACAAAAAAGGCCAGAACATGCTTTGTGGAATGAGTTGCTCATCGGTTGCATCCTCAACATAGATGGCTTGAATAGAAACCTCTGCAGGGAAATTTCCCTTAAAATGGGCGGTATCAATTTCAATTTTCTCGATTCGGGCACTGGCGCCTAAAGCCAAAATGCACCAGTCAAATCCTGGAGCACGACGCCGTTTGGTTTCCCAGCCATCGCCCATGTTAATGCCACGTCCCGGATTAATCAGATTGCGTGGATGTCCAAAATGCGCATCGCTATAGGCAACGACACGGCCACCATGTTCTAGTGCCAAAACATCTAGCATTTGATCACTATCTTGCAGATTGATTTTTACCTGACCATAGACCTTAAAACGTGCAATCCCACCGTCAGGATAAATATTCAAACGGACATGGGTAAATATCTGCTTTGCTGAAATCTGAACAATATGATGCTGGCTGGGGCCCAAGACATTATTTTCTATAATGCTGATCCATTCTGCCTGATCAAGATTTCCATCTAGCGCATAACATGCTTGCACAGCAGCAGAGGCCGGATAATTACCGCTAAAAAAAGTCGTATCAATATCCAGTGCCTGTATTTGACCTGCAACAGCAAGTTTAATGATGGCCCAATCATAGCCCGTGTGGCGCTTGCGACGGGTTTCCCAGCCATCCATCCATTTGCCATGCTCATCAAACTTGTCTTCGATAAAGACCGGTGCCTCAAATTGCAACATGCGTTTTGCTTCAGCAAAAAACTCATCTGAACATTCAAGAATTTCTGCGCCAATTCGGGCATCTGCAAGGTTAGTTAACTGCTGTACTGGAGCAGGCAGATCAAAAATTGGAGCTAATAAGGTCGCCATCTTAAATTTCCATCATTGGTATACGTCACATGAATATGCACTTTTATAAATACAAATTTAGGTCTTCTGCCTTTATAAAAACAGGACATTGAAGGAATTTAAAAGCACAGCGTGTGCCAACTCTTGCTATTTATTTAGTGCATTTTTTTCAGGATGGCACGTTTTTAGCATTTTAGCTGGCAATGAAGATGAAATAGCCAGGAGGAATAGATGGAGATTGCAATTATTGGGGCAGGCATGGGCGGATTAACCACAGGAATTGCACTAAAAAAGTTCGGACATCGGGTCACCATCTATGAGCAGGCAGAACAGATTTTACCTGTCGGTGCTGCAATTTCCTTGTGGTCAAACGGGGTGAAGTGTTTGAACTATCTGGGCTTAACTGAACAGGTAGCAAAGTTAGGTGGCCAGATGAATGACTTAGCCTATATCGATGGTTTGAATGGCGAGGTCATGACGCAGTTTAGTTTGGCGCCGTTAATTGAAGAAGTCGGTCAACGTCCATATCCGGTATCGCGTGCTGAATTACAAAATATGTTAATGGATGCGTTTGGCCGGCAGGATATTCAGCTCGGTAAAAAAATGATGTCTATTGAGGATAAGGGGCAACACGTTGAAATCGGTTTTCAGGATGGCAGCACTGTTTCTGCAGCATTATTGATTGGCGCAGATGGTACCCATTCCATGACGCGTCAGTATGTATTGGGCAAACAGGTTGAACGCCGTTATGCTGGCTATGTGAACTGGAACGGACTGGTTGAGATCTCTGAAGATTTAGCGCCCGCACAGCAGTGGACCACTTTTGTCGGTGAAGGCAAACGCGCTTCACTGATGCCTGTGGCAGAGCATCGCTTTTATTTCTTCTTTGATGTGCCATTGCCCGCAGGTCTGGAGAATCAACATTCGGAATATAAGATCTTATTAAAGCAATATTTCTCTGGCTGGTGCTCCCAGGTTCAATGCCTGATTGACAGTATTGATGAGCAGAAAACCAATCGTGTCGAAATCCATGATATTGAGCCTTTTAACCAGTTTTATAAGGGCCGTGTGGTAATTTTAGGGGATGCGGCACATAGCACCACACCGGATATCGGGCAGGGAGGTTGCCAGGCAATGGAAGATGCGGTCTATCTGGCACGTGCCTTACAAATTAATACGCTAGGTCTGGAAGATGCCCTGAAACGTTATCAGAATAAACGCAATGAACGCGCCAATGAATTGCTGCTACGTGCACGTAAGCGTTGTGATGTCACGCATATGAAAGATGAGCAAATTACCAAAGACTGGTATGCAGACCTACGGAAAGAGCAAGGCCCACATATTATGAAAGGCATTATTAGCAATATTGTGGGTAATCCATTGGATTAAGTTTCATTAATAGCATCACATATCGAGAAACCACGATTTTAGCCATCGCGGTTTTTGTTATTTAAGTATGAAAATACTACAGTTGCTGCACCTTGCTTTTTAAGGCCTCCATTTGTTCAATAATATGTTTGATCATCAACTGGGAAACGCGTGAAATCTGGCGTTTAGGCGCCACACAGAGAGCAAGGGTTAGCGGATGCAGCCCTTTTTCAGAGATAGGTTTAAAGACCACTTCATCTCGCTCGACATAGGGTAAAACATCGAGATAACTAAAAATTCCAATCCCGGTATTCGCCTTAATGAGAGTATTCATCAGGCGGATATCATTCGATTCCGTTTTACGTGCGGGTATAAATTGATGATGTTTATACAGTGCCTGTACATAATCATGAATAATCAGGGGGTCGGCCGGAATAAAATGGTTGTCATTCAAGGTATCGGAAAAATAAATCTTTTCTGCTTGAACAAGAGGATGAGACTTACCCATCACAAAACCTAAAGGCAGTTCCAGAAAATGGAGGACTTCAATATGTTGATGGGATTTTGGATTCAGGATCAGGCCAAAATCCAGATCTGCCTCAATCACTTTTTTGGCTACAATTTCACTGTCTGCGACCCGGATATTAAAATTAATCCAGGGATAATGTTCATACATATATTGCACGGACTGCATGACAAAACCATCATTCAAGGCAGAAATTAAACCAAATTCGATGGTCCCACGCGTAAGCCCCTGAATTTCATCAAAGCGAATCCGGGTTTGCTGGAATTCTTTTTGCCATTTCATAACATCGGCATAGAGTAATTCGCCCGCCAGTGTCAGTTTTAAACCATTGGGCAAGCGCTCAAATAACATAATTCCCAGTTCTTCTTCAGCCAGAGCAATTTGCCGATGTACTGCAGACACGGAAATGAATAATTGATCTGCGGCCTTGCGTAAACTTCCCGTTTTCGCCACCGCGATAAAATATTCTGAAAATCGGGAAAAAGGCGTATTCATCAATTTAGTCAAGCAAGTACCACCGTTTATTTATATCAATATTTGAGATAAACGTGTTTATGCGAGTTTTATGCCAAAGAAGGTAGCTTTAATCGGCAAGTACATTTGTACATGGTTGATGTGTTCTAATTTTAAGAATGAATAGTACGAATCATTCTAATAGACAGAATGACAATAAATTAAGTAATTTCAATCATAAGCAAAGCCAAAATTGCACAGTTCTGTACTGTTCAAGGCCTGTAAAAAGAGACCATCCACAGTAAGAATATAGGTTTGATATGAACGCCATTCCAGTCATCAATTTATTCAACAAACCCTGCTATAGCCAGTTTGATGATCAGGACTGGGAAATTCTGGCTCGTCACTGGTATCCGGTTGCACGGATTCAGGACGTTTCTACCCAACCGCAACAAGTAACCCTGCTTGATGTCAAACTTGCACTGTATAAAACAGACAGTGGTGCAATTCACCTGGTTCGTGATCTCTGTCCACACCGGGGCGTACCCTTAACCAAAGGCTGGGTTTCGGGTGAAAATCTGGTCTGTCCTTATCATGGCTTACACTACAATGGCCAGGGAAAATGTATCAAAATTCCTGCACAACCCGAGCTGACCAACATTTCTGAGCGCTTTTCTCTGACCAAATTTCCAGTAGTGCAAAAATATGGCTTGATCTGGACCAGTATTTTTGGCCGTGACGAAGCAAAAGCCAATTTTCCTGTTTTAGATACCTGGGAGATGCCAGATCATCAGGCAATTTTACCGCCGTTTGTGGATATTGGCGGCTCAAGTGGCCGTCAACTGGAAGGCTTTATTGATGTTGCACATTTTGCCTGGGTTCATCAGGGTTCTTTCGCAGATCCTGAAAATCAGGTAGTGCCCAAATATTCAACAGCACGGACCGAATATGGTTTACATACCGAATATGTCAGTGATGTCAGCAACTATCCGCATGGGATGCAAGATCTGGCGCCGGAAGGCTTTTTGTGGAAACGGGTATTTGATGTCTATCCACCGTTTTCTGCGGTGCTTACCGTACATTTCCCAGAACAGGGACAATTAAAAATTCTCAATGCTTGTTGTCCGGTCTCACACAATAAAACCCGTTTATTTGTGCCACTGACACGTAACTTCGATACCACAGGAGATTTACAGGCAGTATATGACTTCAATGCACAAATTTTTGCCGAAGATCAGGACATGGTGGAAAGCCAGAAACCTGAAGAATTACCGCTCGATATTTCCATGGAAGCACATTTTGAAGCGGATCGCTCTTCAACGACTTACCGTCGAATCTTAGCTGAGTGGGGATTAAGTAAACGTTATGTGGTCTAATATATTTTAAAATTAAAAAATATAGATTAAATTTTAAATAGAAACCCTATATTCTAATATAGTGGTTTTTATTTATATTATTTTTGAATGATCAAAATATTATTTATATGTCCTTATTTATTAATTAAAATTGATTAATATTTTCAAAATTTGGAAATTAAATAAATCAATCCAGGCAAGCTCCGATTAGAGATTTCCAACCTCCTTCAATGAGGAGAGAAAAGAATAATATCTTTAGAACATTACCCCCTCAGTACATTACAAGCTAAATTGAATTATAAAAAATATTAATATATTTTAATAGATCTCTTTCATAAATCAAAAAATGATCTTCTTTTTGGTTAATATTTGCACTCCAAATTTCTTGGCATTCGTGCATAATCTGCGGATGA
>NZ_JAMXXL010000009.1:0-108478 GCF_024129685.1 Acinetobacter lwoffii
ATATGTTTTGTAGATTAAAGCAATTTAGAGGAATAGCTACTCGATATGACAAGCTCAAAAGAAATTATCAAAGTTCTGTTGCTTTAGCCTGTATATTTTTATGGCTACCTTTATAGGGTTAATTATGAACAGTAAATGTCAACAGACCCTAGTAGATTTCTTAATTTGTATTCTTAAATCATGAAATTCATTAATATTTTTCTGACTCTTTTCGAAGCTGATATTGCTTACACAAAAACCGCTAAATATTTCATTATTAAGTGTTCTTAATTCTAATATGTTAGTGGTTATATCTTTAGCTAAGATCGCTACAACCTCACTCCCTTTCTGCTCTCGCCAACTGTTATATGTCATCAATACTGCAACAGGTGCAAAGATCGCTGCTGACCAAAGCAAGAGATTGGTTGCTAAAGTAATATCAACTTCTAAAAGTTTAAAGATTGCATATATTGCTATGCATAAAACTAAAATAATTGCGTACACTGCTAATAGAGTAGCAACCAGATTTTCTGACTTTTTCATGTCATTGCTCCGCCCCAAAAGCAATTCACCCTATTTTGCTACGCGCGCTTTATTCTCTACAATATCTGGCAGACTTTTCTCAATCCAGCCAATTAAATACATGATTTTTTCAGCCGCTTGTGAACCGGTAATCGTCAATTGATATTCCACTTTTGGCGGCACCACCGGATAAACCGTTCTCAAAATAAAACCATCCTGCTCCAGCATTTTTAAAGTCTGGGACAACATTTTTTCACTTACCCCTTCAATCCTCTGTTTCAGTTCACTGAAACGATGCACCCCTTCACTCAGGCAACGCAAAACCAAGACCGACCATTTATTGGCAAGGTGTTCCAATATTTCACGTGATGGACATTCAGTTGATAAAACCTGCCCCAGTAACGGGCTGATTGCATAATTTGTCATACTATTCTCACAATATTTTTATTACTTACTCATTTTAATATACTTACTCTTTGTAAGTTATCAGATTAATATTTCACCAGCAAGTAGATTTCTTGATTCTTACTAGATTGGGAACAATCCGCTGTAAATAAAAATCATAAAAAAAGAGCCTCAAATGAGACTCTTTTTTTGCTAAATACTAATTATGCATTAGTTTCAGCAGGAACTTTTGGATAGCTTACACCGCCCATTTGTTCAGCAATACGCAATACCTGGCAGCTATAACCCACTTCGTTATCATACCAAACATAAGCAGTTAAACGGTTGCCTGAAGTGATCGTTGCTTGCGCGTCGAATACACCTGCAGTGCGTGAACCGATAAAGTCAGAAGATACCACTTCAGTCGAGTTGGTATAACCGATTTGACCTTGCAGGCTAGAACCGATTGAAATCTGACGAATGTATTCATTCACTTCATCACGATCAACGTCTTGACCTAAAGTCAGGTTAAGAATCGCAAGAGATACGTTTGGTGTAGGTACACGTACAGAGTTACCTGTCAATTTACCTTGAAGAGCTGGAAGCGCTTTCGCTACTGCTTTCGCTGCACCAGTTTCAGTAATGACCATGTTCAATGTTGCAGCACGACCACGACGGTCTGCTTTATGGTAGTTATCGATCAAGTTCTGGTCGTTCGTGAACGAGTGAACTGTTTCAACATGACCATTCAACACTGTGTATTTGTCATGCAATACTTTCAGTGTAGGTGTAATCGCGTTAGTCGTACAGCTTGCAGCAGAGATGATCGTATCTTCATCAAGGATATCCGCTTGGTTTACACCGTAAACTACGTTCTTCATGTCACCTTTACCAGGTGCAGTCAAAATCACACGAGCAGCGCCCGGGCATTTAAGGTGTTGAGCAAGGCCTTCAGCATCACGCCATTTACCCGTGTTGTCGATCACAAGTGCATTGTTGATACCGTATGCAGTGTAATCTACTTCAGAAGGATTAGAAGCATAAATCACTTTGATGAAGTTACCGTTGGCAATGATTGCTTCGTTTTCTTCATCTACAGAAATTGTGCCTGCAAATGGACCGTGAATAGAGTCACGACGAAGTAAAGAAGCACGTTTTTCCAAATCACCATCAGATGATTTACGAACAACGATTGCTTTCAGGCTAAGACCACGACCCAGACCTGATTGACCAATCATCAAACGTGCCAGGATACGACCGATACGACCGAAACCATAAAGAACCACATCTTTATGTTCTACAGCAGCAGCATTGCCTTCGATCGATTTAACAGCGTCTGCAACAAATGCATCGATGTCGCCGCCTTTTTCTTTAAATTCAACAGCAAGTTTACCCAGATCAACTTCAGCAGAACCGATGTTTTCTACTTTCACCAATGCTTCAAGAATTGGGAAAGTATCAACTACAGAAAGTTCAACGTCCAGTACGCGAGTACGGCGGTGTGCTTTCAAAATCTGAATCACAGAGCGGTTAATTAAAGAGCGACCATAAACTGTAGCTACAATATTTTTTTCACGATATAACTGGCCAACAAGGGCAATCATACGTTCCGCAAGTTCTTCACGGTTTTTCCAGCGACCTTGGTGTTCTGCATGGAGGGCAACAATAGTGTCTTTGCTCACAGATACGTCCTCTAATTAATTGTAAATCTAAGCATAAATTTCTAAACCCGACAATTGTAATGGAATTGGCCGCAAGTTTGAATCAAAAGCTCGTTGAGACGGGTGGTTTTTAACGTATATTCACTATAAATTTCAAAAATAGTTGTAATTAGCTGAATGATTTTGCATCCGAAAATGCTAAAGACCACTATTTTTCAGTACCTGACACAAATTTGTTAAATGTTGTTTATTCAAACAAATCTAAATTTCAAAATTTAGCGTCCCGCCCTGTTCAGGCTAGATTCTACTCCCTGCTGAAAAATTCATGTCCAGACTCATGGAGGCATTGAAGTTTTCTACATCGAAATCATCATAGGTTTCGGGCAAGTGAATAAGCAAAGGTAAACGGGTCAGGCCATTATCCCCAGAGGGAAAAGCATAGTGGCGATCAACCTGCTGCAAATGCTGCAAACTTTCAAATTCCAGAAATACACTACAGTTTTCATGTGTTCTTGGCACCTGAATAATTTCCAGAAACATACTGCGCTTTAACTGCTGTAATTGGTTGAGCGCGGTATCAATTGCCTCATCGAAATTATTTTTACGCCATAACTTTTTAAATACGGATTTTTTCTCTTCATCCACTTTTTGCCGCTGCAGTGTATTAATATATTTTTTCAGATCCCGGTATTGCTGTACATTTTCAGAAATCGTATTTTGAATATCCAAAACAGCCTGCTGTGAACGCTGATGCATGACTTGCCATTCATTACGGTAGGTAGGAATAAAGGTTTCCGCTTTACGCTTTTCCAGTAAACGGATAAAAGCCAGCAGCTTATATTCAAAATTCTGGATGTACTGATTAAACATGAAACCCGGCTGGGACTTGAAATCGCGGTAATAGGCCAGAATTTCTGTAAATATTTTATGGACATGCAGATACAGATAATCAAACTCTTCAATATGCGATAAATGATCACGAATGGCATCCCGCATCGGCAAAAGCAATTCACGCGTCATAATTTCTTCAAACTGTTTCAAGTGACGTTGTGCCACCACATCGGCATTTTTCTCTACAACGTGAATGGGCTCAACCAGTAAAGGTAATAACTTCTGTTCAGACACCTGTTCCAGTGTATGCACAATGTCGGTTACATCCAAATGAATCTGACTCTGTAAAGTCACCATCCGCTGCATCTGTGATTTCAGGGTTTCTACCACCGCTTCATCCATGTCATCCTGCAAGTCCAGAATCAGGATATTCAGATAGACCTGATCTTCAAGTGCACCTTTTTCTTCAATCAGGAAACGACGAATAGAATACGAGTTTTGCTGCACATCCATCACCGGCGCAACGATAAATAGAAATTGCGAGGTACGGACAATATCAAAATGACGAATCTACTGCTCTTTAATGAGGAAATAACGGAAAAGTGGATGCGTCATTTCTGCAGTCTGTTTTTTTAATAGCGGCTTATACCAATAACCCAACAATTGCTGCTTGATAAAAACTTCAATAATAAAGCATTTGATTTGCTGTTCGGTAAGCTGACGCACCCCTTCAACCGGCTGTAAGCGAAGACCACGAATAATCTCAGCAGCATTTAATAAAAATGTACGACGCAGTTCCAGCTTTTCACGCTGCATCTGAAAATTTTCATTGACGTCAATTTTATCGATTTGTTCAAGTACGTTTTCTAAGTAGTCCGCAATTTGCAAGCTATCATTCAAACCCTGCAAACTTTTCAGTGACAAGCCAAAGGTACTGGCATAGTAACGCATCCGGTCATTGAGAAATTTTTGGCTAAGACGTTCTACCGAATGTTGAGCCTGATAGCGGTATTGATCCATTTCCTGATCCCAAAGAATTTTCTTGGGCTTTAAAATTTGAAAATCAATACTTTCTTTTAATTCGGGTGAAACTTCTGCCAGAATAGTACGAAGCTCTCGCTCCCAATTTAAATCCAGACTTGGTTCCAGTTGTGATAAACGTGCACGTAACTGATATGGAATCGCAATCTGTGACATGTTTATCCCCTTAATATATCGAAAACATTATTTTAAACAAAATGGTAGATGATTTTAAAAATAATCAGGTCAATATTGTCTGACGAATATAATGCTTATGCAAACCACATTATTCATTATTTTTTCTGATTTTTTCTAGCTGTGCAGCTTTATTTGCCAGCTCATTTTTTTTCAGCTGCTGCTGTTTTAAATGCAATATTCCTTCCACAATCAACAGTAAAACAGCCAACCAGATTGGAATATAGGTCAGCCATTCACCTGATTCCACACGCTCACCCAGTGCCATCGAGGCAAAAGCAAGCAGTACCGGCTCCAGATAACTCAACAGCCCAAAGATGACAAAGGGTAAATATCGGCTAGCCAAAATATAGCTACCTAAACCGAGCGCACTTAAAAAGCCCAATCCAAGAACTGCCAGGATCAAATGAGAATGACTCAACATAAGCGACATAGAATCGCTATAGATAAAGCCCAAATAAAATGCCACAGGCAAAATCAGAAATAGATCCCACCAGAATCCACCAAGATGATCGGTCGCGAATTTACGCCGCATAAAGAAATAAAGTGGATAAGCTAAAGCGACATAGACCGTTTCCCATGCGATTGAACCGATCCGCCAGATTTCATGCCCTACCCCCAACATTGCCAGAGCAACGGCGACCATCTGGAAAGATGACAATTTTTCTTTATAAAGCACACAGCCGACCAGCACCATCACCAGAGGTAGCAGAAAATAACCGAGCGAGACTTCGAGGCCACGGCCATTGATAGGTCCCCATAGAAATAACCACAATTGCGTGGTACACAACAGTGAACTGATCAGCAACCAGATCAAGAATGAAGGCTGTTGCAACACCCGCTTAAAGATATTGCTAATATGTTTCAGATCACCCGACCACCACATAAAGGCTGTGAGGAATGGTAAAGTCGCCAGCATACGCCAAGCAAAAGTCTGTTCACTATCTAAAGGCTGTAAAAAAGGCGTAAATACATACAGCACTCCAAAAACCACAGAGGCCAAGACAGATAACGCGATGCCTTTATACATAGTTAAACTCTACTTTCATTCGCCGGCATTATAACGATTAGTACAATAGAAAGCTTGATGCTTCATCTATTTAAAATGTAGTTATCTCTCGATTTTAGATTGTCTTTCGACTCATAAAATAAAAAACCATGCCATAGCATGGTTCCCATTAAGACGATCTTTTTATCTTTGAGTTTGTTTAGTATGAATTACATCACTCAGGTCATAACCGACAGACTGTGCATATTGTAAATATTCATTTACCACATTTTTATCCAATTGAGGATCACGTGAGAGTATCCACATATATTTACGTTTTGGCTCACCGACCAGAACAGTTTGATAATTTTCATCCAGTTTTAAGACCCAATAATCGCCACGAGCGACCGGAATCCAACGAATAAAGTCTGGTAAGAAACTGACTTTTAACTTGGTATTCTGCGGTGGATTTTGCACAAATGCCTCGCCCAATGACTGGGTTTGTCCACCATCTTTTTTAATGCAGCGGTTATCCACCACGATATTGCCATTTTCATTTAAAGTATAGGTCGCTGTGACATCGCGATCACACTTGTTTTGAAAATACAAAGGTTTGCGTGCTACTTCGTACCATGTTCCCAGATAACGGTCCAGTTCAACTTTCTCAATGGTCGGTAATGGCTCGTCTTTCGCATAAGCCATGGTAGCGGCGCCCAAACCAAGAAGAACCGCACTACCCACCGCAATTTTTGCCAGCTTTAATCCAGTACGTGAAAATTTTTGAGTTGTCATAAAGATACCTATTGCATGTTCACAAAATATTTATTTAAAAATTTCTGTTCATACAATAGCTTTATCCAATTCCTAAATTTGTTACATTATGTTTTCTTTGTGATTGATTTTACGTCATTTAAATAAGATTTAATGCAACAACAATCAATCAAACATCTGGGCTTTTAAACGCACAATTTCATCACGCATACGCGCAGCCTGCTCAAACTGAAGCTCTTTGGAAGCTTTCAGCATTTCCTTTTCAAGCTTGTTAATGTGTTTCGCAAACATTTTTGGATCTGCCATGATATGCCGCTCATCTGCACTGATCGCACGTGCCTGATCCGAGGCTTTCAATTCAATTAAATCATCATCCAATACTTCACCGGTATCAATTTCCTTGATCACCTGACGCACTGCACTGCGCGGGGTAATGCCATGTTCTTCATTAAACTGAATCTGCTTGGCACGACGACGGTCTGTCTCATCAATGGCTTTCTGCATCGAATCAGTGATTCGGTCTGCATACAGAATCGCCTTACCTTTCAGGTTACGTGCAGCGCGGCCAATGGTCTGAATGAGAGAGCGCTCGGAACGCAGGAAACCTTCTTTATCCGCATCCAGAATGGCGACCAGTGACACTTCCGGCATATCCAGCCCTTCACGTAGCAGGTTAATCCCAACCAGTACATCATGCACTCCAGTACGCAGTTCATGAATGATTTTGACACGTTCAACAGTATCGATATCCGAGTGTAAATAAGCGACCTTAATCCCGTATTCTTTCAAATAAGAGGTTAAATCTTCAGCCATACGCTTGGTCAAGGTTGTAACCAGCACCCGCTCATTAATATCTTTACGCAAATTAATTTCTGAAAGCACATCATCGACTTGCGTCAGAACTGGACGGATTTCAATTTCTGGATCAATCAGACCAGTTGGACGTACCACCTGCTCGACAATCTGTTGGGATTTTTCCAGCTCGTAACGTGCGGGCGTTGCGCTGACATAAACAGTCGTCGGCACAATCCGTTCCCATTCCTCAAATTTCATCGGCCGGTTATCCAGCGCGCTTGGCAAACGGAACCCGTAATTCACCAGATTTTCTTTACGCGAACGGTCGCCCTTATACATGGCGCCAATCTGCGGCACCGTCACATGTGACTCATCAATAATCAGCAAGGCATCATCCGGAATATAATCGAACAAGGTTGGTGGTGCTTCACCCGCAGGACGGCCCGACAAATGCCGTGAATAGTTTTCAATGCCGTTGGTATAACCCAGTTGTTGCATCATTTCCAGATCATAGCGTGTGCGCTGCTCGATGCGCTGGGCTTCCAGCAGCTTGTCATTTTCACGGAAGAACACCAGTCGCTCTTTGAGTTCGTCTCGGATGGTTTCAATCGCACGGGATAAATTGTCTTTCGGCGTAACATAATGGCTTTTAGGATAAATAGTGACGCGAGGCACTTTACGAACCATTTTCCCGGTCAGCGGATCAAACCAGCGAATGGAGTCAACTTCATCATCAAACAGTTCAATCCGGATCGCATCCTGATCCGATTCTGCCGGGAAAATATCAATAATTTCGCCGCGAATACGATAAGTACCACGCAGAAATTCCAGTTCGTTACGCGAATACTGCATCTCGACCAGACGGCGAATAATATCATCACGGCCAATGCGATCGCCTTCCACCACATGCAGCAACATGCTCATATAGGCATTCGGATCACCCAAACCATAAATGGCAGACACCGATGCGACAATAATCGCATCACGTCGCTCTAAGAGTGAACGGGTCGCGGAAAGGCGCATCTGGTCAATATGGTCATTAATTGCAGCATCTTTCTCGATAAAAGTATCTGAAGATGGAACATAGGCTTCTGGCTGATAATAATCATAATAACTGACAAAATACTCAACGGCGTTATTCGGGAAAAACGCTTTAAATTCGCCGTAAAGCTGCGCAGCCAAGGTTTTGTTATGTGCCATGACTATGGTCGGACGCTGGGTCTGGGCAATGACATTGGCCATGGTATAGGTCTTACCAGAGCCTGTTACCCCCAGTAAAAGCTGATCATGAAAACCCTGTTCAATGCCTTTGACCAGCTTTGCAATGGCCTGTGGCTGATCGCCTGCTGGTTGATAACTGGTCACTAATTCAAAGGGCTTTTTATCACTCATAGCTTTCGCTGACTTCGCTGCGGATATAGATTTGATTTATTATGAGGGTAAATTGGAATTACTCAATCCCTGCTTAGGTTTCTGTTTGGTAAAATAAAACAATATTACTATTCATTATTTGTTAGCGCTTTAATCGCTATCTGCTTTGAAAAATCATTAATAAAATATACAGTTACAAAGGGAATAAATACAGAACAAACTAATCATTTTCAGCCAGCAGCTTTATTTGGGCGTACTCGGTATCCTGTTTTGGCTTATGGGTGAAATACTCTATCTGTTTGGCTAGTCCGGCACAATTTTGCCTTGACCCCTTTTCATTTCAAAGGCAACATGAAGATCAGGATGGCCTAGAATCGACAATTATGACTTACCACTATCACGATGAAAGTATTGTTAAATCCCTTCCGGAAAATACGGTTTTTGTTTTTGGCAGCAACTTGGCTGGACAACACGGTGGTGGAGCAGCCAGAACGGCACTTGAGCATTTTGGTGCAGTCATGGGCGTGGGTCGTGGCTGGGCGGGTCAGAGCTATGCCATTCCCACCATGAACGAGCATTTGCAACAAATGCCGCTCTCACAAATCCAGCACTATATTGATGACTTTAAGATTTACACCAAAAATCATCCTAAAAATAAATATTTTATTACTTCCTTGGGCTGTGGGATCGCAGGTTATAAGGTCGAGGAAATTGCACCGATGTTTAAAGGCATCTCACGCAATGTCATTTTCCCGCAATCTTTCCGTCCTTTTGTCGAAAAGCCGCTGCCAAAATTAAGCGCAAATTTTTTACACACCATATTCCGTGATTCGGTCATTTTAACTCCGGCCAGTGATGAGTTGATTGAAGAACTGCCTTTGACCGAAAATGAAAAAAGCTTGGCGAGAATTATTTTAAATACCCAGATCTATCCGACCGACAGCAATGGGCGGGAACGTGTCTTTGAAATTGAAGATATCCTGCACAACCTGAATACCAAGCTGGTCGATTTTCAGAGCCATTCAGAAGGTGCCATGTTGTTTGGAGGCGTGATTTTAGCACTCCTAGAACTTTATAATATTAACGAGAAAGATTTTATTGATGTCTGGCAAGGTGAGCGAGAAATTGCGCCACCGAAACCGGAAAATAAAGCGCGTAAAAGCATTCGTTAGTGCTATCAAAATATCTTTCAAAAAAGCCAATGTTTGAATTGGCTTTTTTTATGGACGGCTAAAATGTCGAATATGAAATCAACCAGGTGTGGATTTTATTTTGGTCGGCATTTAGAGAGCTTAAATATTTCGTTTGCTTTATTAAGAATAAAATTGAAAAAAATTTGGATAAATCTGAGTTTTAATTTCTTTTTGTTCGAAAATTAAATCAAATATTGATCACTAACTCCCTAAAAAATTCCATAAAAAAAGCCATGATTTATCATAGCTTTTTGAGTCTGATCAATTAGCGTTTGCCCATTGAACGGCGAGTGCCACGTGGTGGCATCCAGGTACGGTCAGCATAACGCTGTGGTCTTGGTCTTAAATCTTCCAGAACTTCTTCTGCAGCATTTTGCTCTGCCTGTTTGATCGGGAAAGGTAAATTAACCAGGGGCTTTTTTTTGGGAGGAGTTTGGGTGCTCATGTGATTCACTCAATAATATATGCAGCTATTGTACAAAAAAACTCAGTCGACTGGGTAGCAGGATCTTGGATAAATTCATATGCTTTTGTTTTTGAAAAATAAAAAATGATCCCGTGATGGTAAATGCTTGAATCAATGCAGCCTAAAATTTACCTAAACTCTTCTCTATATCTTCCATGATAAAAATTCATAGGATTGAAATTTTAACGCTCTCAAGAGTAAATTTTCTTCACTTTTATACTTCAGCTAGTAGGGTAAAGTAATGATTTTTACATACTACTCATTTCTTAAAACTCAAGAGAGATAAACAAAAAATATACATCGGTTACCAATATTAACCATCGCTTAACTTTTGACCTGTTGTTCTATAACTGAATTTTTTAAGGCAATTCACATAATTAGTTAACTAGAAAAACGAATAAACAAACTGGACATGGAGTTCCAAATCAATGAAAACATTGCTGGCATGTATGGCAGGCCTAGCCACTTTACCTATGGTCGCGCATGCAGATTCCCCTTATTTTAGCTTGCAAGATGGAGATGGCTTTAAGCGCTTTTCGGTATCGGTCGGTGCATTGCATGTGATGCCGCAAGGCAAGGCCCAGCCCTTTAAAGTGAATACTGCTGTCAAAGAAGGTGAAACATCACAAGTAGGTGATATCTCAATTGACTCTGTGAAAAATAATCTTGATCCAGACATGGATCCAAACCTTTCCTCTGTTTTTGTTAATATTCTGGATCGACTTGGTACAGAAACACTGCCTGCAGCGCTCAGTGGGCGAGCTGAAATTTATGGACTGGAAAGCTGGAATAATCCTGGTACTGGCCTGGAAGCGGATGATGTCACCACTTTAGGCATCATGACCAATTACTATTTTACCGATAATATTTCTTTTGAAATGAAAGCCGGCATTCCACCTAAAGTAGACTTGCAAGGCAGTGGTAAAATTTATGCTCCTTTCTCTGCGCTTGCGACTCCAAGTCTTGATTTGATTCCACAAATTCCAGGTGGAATTGATTTACCCGGCATTGAATTAAAAAATGATATTCTCATTACTGATCTGGAAGCTTATGGGCCGGCCGCCTCTGCCCGCGCCTGGACACCTGCCTTTGAATTCCAGTATCACTTTGGTAAAACAGGGATCAATAAATTCCGGCCTTATGTCGGCTTAGGTGTGATGTATGCCTATTTCAATGAACTGGAAATTAACTCACGTACCGAGCAGGACCTGATTGCTGCCGGACATATGATTGCCAACATTAAACGAAACAAAGCAGGTGCTTCTCTAGATGGTACGCCAAATGAAGGGGCCGATCCAAAAGTCAAACTTGAAGCATCCGATGCTTTCGCGCCCGTGGCCACGGTCGGCTTTAGCTATGACTTTAATGACACCTGGTTTGCTGTAGGTTCAGTCTCTTATGCACATCTAAAAAATGACACGACAATTACAGTGACAGATGCAAATCTAGGTGAACTGATTCGCTCTAAAGCCGATATCGAAGTCAATCCGATTCTGGCCTATGCCGGGATTGGGATGCGTTTCTAAGCTCAATATCCGATTTTTAATTAAAACGGCTTCGGCCGTTTTTTTAGGCTTAATATATTAATAAAAAAAATTTATCTTTTGATCAATATTTATTTAATCGCCTCTATTGCTTGAATCGAATACTATACATATCAACTTTATAGGCATGAATGACGTATGGCTGACAGTCAATTTTCCAAAGCTCTTATTTTTATGCTGATTGGCTCTGCCATCATTCTGGCACTGTCATTGGGTGTACGTCATGCATTTGGCTTGTATCTGGTGCCGATGAGCGAAGAATTTGGCTGGGGTCATAATGTTTTTAGCCTGGCCATTGCCATGCAAAACCTGATCTGGGGTGCAGTTCAGCCGATTACCGGGGCATTTGCCGATAAATATGGCAGCAAGATTGTGGTAGCTGTAGGCGGAGCCTTATATTCAATCGGTCTACTGTTGATGGCAGTTAGCTCGACCGGCTTACTGTTAAATCTGAGTGTCGGTTTAATTTTAGGTCTAGCCCTGTCAGCTACTTCATTTCCGGTGTTATTGTCTGCGGTCGGGCGTGCTGCCCCACCAGAAAAGCGCAGTTTGGCGATGGGTATTGCCAGTGCCGCAGGTTCTTTTGGTCAGTTTATTATGCTGCCTTCGACCCTGCTACTATTACAGAATGTCGGCTGGTCAGCGGCGCTGGTGGTCAGTGCCATTTTAATTGCACTGATTGTGCCATTGGCCTGGATGCTGAAAGCACCGATGTATGTTAATCCCAACGCAGCCTCTACCTCCAATAAAGTCTCACTCAGCTTTAAACAGATTCTGGTGGTAGTGAAAAATCATAAACCCTTTTGGTTTCTGGCCATGGGCTTTTTTGTTTGTGGTTTTCAGGTCGTTTTTATTGGCATCCACCTGCCGGGCTATCTGATTGATCATGGCTTTAATGCCACAATCGGTACGATTTTCTTAGCCTTAGTGGGTCTGTTTAATGTGGTAGGTACCTATACCGCCGGCTGGCTCGGTGGCAAATATTCCAAACCGCATCTGCTAATGGGATTATATGCCTTGCGTGGAATTGCGATTATTGCCTTTCTCATACTGCCTTTGAGTACATGGACAGTCTATAGCTTTGGTGTCATTATGGGATTACTCTGGTTATCGACCGTTCCGCTGACCAATGGCATTGTAGCGAATATGTTCGGGGTGAAATATCTGACCATGCTCAGTGGCATCGTGTTCTTTACCCATCAGGTTGGCTCGTTTTTCGGTGGCTGGCTCGGTGGAGTCAACCATGATTTAAGCGGCAATTATAATGCGGTGTGGATGCTATCAATTGTCCTCAGCATTTTTGGCGTACTGGTGCATTTCTGGGTCAATGAGGAGCAAATCGTCCATGACTGATTCTCTACTGAAACTCAAACTCTCGATTGTGGTGGCAATCCTGCTTTTACTGGCTTTGTCGATTGGACTGTGGTTACAAACCCCTGAGCTGTTTGAATATTTTAATCAGGCTTTCTGCGCACACTAAACTGTTGAAATATCCTCAGCAGAAAATGCGCAATCCATCGCACAATAAGTTAAATGTTTCAAAATCAACTGAATAGTAAAAATAACAGATTATTCATAAACTTATCATTTCTTTCGATTTTATTTCAGTCCGGAATTTTCTTAGATTCTCATCAACAAGAAAATTCTGAGACTTGATAATGACCAGCTTAACCCAACTTTCACAAGCGATTCATGATGCTCCACGCTGGCATCAGCAAGATCAATTTCAACATCCGGATGAAATCAAGATTGTACCGCAAACCGGTCAGGCCTTAGGTGCAGTGGTCTATGGCTTGGATGCCCGTAAAGTCCAATCATCCAAAACCATTTTAAAGTTAAAACAGGCGCTGGCCGAGCATCTGATTTTGATCTTTAAGCAGCAAAGTCTGGATGATTTACAATACTTGGCGTTTTCAACTTATTTCGGTTCCATTTTCCGCCCAGGTGCAGATACACCGGTACTGGCTGCGCAGTCGGATAGCGGCATTCCACCCGATGTCGTGCCGGTGTCCAATGCCGTCGGTCAGGGAGATTACACTGGGCATGGTGAACTAACTCCACATGCCGATCATCAATGGACACCATTACCCTCTTTTGGCTCCCTTCTGTATGCAATTGAACTGCCTCAGGACGGCGGACAGACCAGCTGGATCAACACCATTAAAGCCTATGATGCACTCGATGAAGCAACCAAGGTAGAGATCGATCAGCTACAACTGATTACTTACAACCCTTTCGTGCGCCGTCAAAAAACCAGAGATCAGACTGATGATCAAGGTTATGGTTCAAGCCCATTGTATCATTTTAAAGATCAACCGATTTTAAGCCATGCTTATCCACATCCACTGGTGCGCACTCATCCTGAATCCGGCCGTAAAGCGCTTTGGCTAAACACCCATACCGAAGTCGAGCTGGTCAATTATGATGATCAGGCTGGCAGTCAACTGATCGCCAAATTACGTGAGCATATTTCGAAACCTGAATTCGCTTATGAACATCACTGGGAAATTGGCGATATCGTGTTCTGGGATAATCAGGTGACCTTACACTCACGCCGTCCATTCCCGGCAGATCAGCGCCGTTTATTGAAACGCATCAGTCTGGCGGGTAGCCGTCCGTTTTAATAATAAAAACGAGAATAACCAGAAAGGTAGAGCTAGTTTAACCCTTCAAAAATTACGATTCATCATGTCGATCTTCCACCATTGAGACTTTGACCGCCTCAATGGTTTTTTATTTTCAAATAAAAAAAAATTAATTCCAACTATCGCTCATGATCCAGTAGATCTCTAACAAAACAAAGTAGCTGTTTACTTTTCCTCACCTAATCTACCTAGTGTATTTTCCTTTTTCTGCTTAGCTTATTAGAAAATCAGCAACAAACCTATGGAAAGAGGAAACGACAATGAATCAGCTTCAATTTTCAGATTGTGTTCAAACCTGTATGAACTGTTCCCTGGCATGTGCCAACTGTGCCAGTGCCTGTCTTAAAGAAGAAGATCTGGAGATGATGCGGGAGTGTATCCAGCGCTGTCTGGATTGTGCAGATATTTGTCAGCTGTGTGCCCGTATGGAACAAAAGCAGTCTCCTTTCATGCATGAGATATGTGAACTCTGCGCCAAAGCATGTGACTACTGTGCAGAAGAATGTGGTCAGCACCAACATGAACATTGTCAGCAATGTGCCGAAGCTTGCCGCCGTTGTGCCGAAGAATGCCGGAAAATGGCGGCTTAAAAATTCAATTTGATCAACTTGACTGACTTAATTAATTCCAATAAAAAAACCGCAAGTGAAGACTTGCGGTTTTTTTTATCTAAGTAAAATATCTCACTTAGAATAAACGGTTCATACCATTCAGTGTCGCTACACGATACGCTTCCGCCATGGTTGGATAGTTAAACGTGGTTTCCACAAAGTACTTGATGGTATTGTTCGGGCTGTTCATGACTGCCTGACCAATATGGATAATTTCAGAGGCATTATTACCGAAGCAATGTACACCCAAAACTTCCAGTGTTTCACGATGAAACAGAATCTTTAATTCACCCATAGTATCACCGGTAATCTGTGCACGTGCCAAATGACGGAACGATGCCTGACCGACTTCATACGGAATCTTTTCTTCAGTCAGCTGCTGTTCAGTTTTACCAATCGAAGAAATCTCAGGAATGGTATAAATCCCGGTTGGAATATCAGTCACCGGTGCAACGTCTTTCTCGCCGCTCATGTTGGCACCTGCGCAACGACCTTGGTCATAAGCAGCAGAGGCTAGCGAAGGCCAACCGATCACATCACCGGCAGCGTAGATATTTTCTACTTCGGTCTGATATTGATCATTCACAGTCAATTGACCACGGCTGTTCGGTTTCAGGCCGACATTTTCAAGGCCTAGACCATCGGTATTGCCTGAACGGCCATTACACCACAAAATTGCATCGGCTTTAATTTTCTTGCCGCTTTGCGTGTGCATCACCACATGGTCATCAAATGTTTCTAAAAAGTCGATCTGTTCATTATGACGAATCAATACACCCTGTTCACGCAAGTGATAAGACAGCGCATCAGAGATTTCATCATCCAGATAGCTTAAAAGTTTGTGCTGGGTGTTGATCAGGTCGACTTTATGTCCCAGGCCAATAAAGATCGAGGCATATTCACAACCGATTACACCTGCGCCATAAATAATGATTTTCTGGATGGAATAGTCCAGATCCAGAATTTTGTCTGAATCAAATACACGTGGATGATTAAAATCAAGAATGTCTGGACGATATGGACGCGAGCCGCTGGCAATGACCAGTTGCTTAAACATCAGCGTTTCTTTAATCCCGTCCGGATTAAATACAAAAATGGTATTTTGATCCTGAATGTAGGCACGACCATGATAAATATCAATTTTATTGCGGTCGTAGAAACGTGAATGTGTATCTACTTGTTGTTGAATAACTTTATGTGCATGACGCAACACTTGCTTCATGGTGAACTGCTTCCAGTCCCCAACTTTTTGAAACAGTGGATCACGTTGATAACGGATAATACTGGATACTGTTTGACGCAATGCTTTACTTGGAATCGTACCGACATGGGTACAGTTGCCACCCAGCTGTTCACGCATCTCAACGATTGCAACACGCTTACCAGATTTGGCAAGTTTCATTGCCGCGCCTTCGCCCGCAGGGCCCGAACCTAGAACTACCGCATCATATTTAACGAAAGTCCCACTAACGACCTCTTTTTTACGTGGCATTCAACGCTCCTCAAAATTAAAAAATTCACTTTAATCTACACTCTTATTATGACGTAAATCCTGTTGATTTGGTGTATTTAACTCACATATATTGCTTGATAAGAACATTTTTTAAATGAATACCCCTTTTTGCCCTATTTAGAACGAAGTCCGTTATAATAACTGCGCTATCTTTGAGTATCTCCCCCTTCAAAAACAGTGGAAAAGTTGAATATGTCTGAAAACCGTAAACCTGAACAGGGCGTCAAACTTCGCGGTGCGGAAAAAGTTGCCCGCATTCCTGTAAAAGTTGTTCCTACGGTTGAAACGCCACGTAAGCCGGACTGGATCCGGGTGAAAATGGCGGCACCTGAAGAAGTTCAACGTATTAAAACCACACTACGTCAGCAAAAATTACATACGGTGTGCGAAGAAGCCGCCTGTCCAAACCTGCCTGAATGTTTTGGTGGCGGTACTGCGACTTTCATGATTATGGGCGATATCTGTACCCGTCGCTGTCCATTCTGTGATGTGGCTCATGGCCGTCCAAATGCACTGGATGCAGATGAACCGCGTCATATGGCTGAGACCATTGCCAACCTGGGTTTGAAATATGCGGTAATCACTTCGGTAGACCGTGATGATTTACTGGATGGCGGTGCACAGCATTTTGTCGATTGTATTAAAGAAGCACGTGCTCTAAGCCCAAATACCTTACTCGAAATTCTGGTGCCGGACTTCCGTGGCCGTATGGATATCGCGCTGCGTATCATGACTGAATGTCCGCCAGATGTGTTTAACCACAATATCGAAACTGTACCGCGTTTATATAAAGCCATGCGTCCAGGTTCTGACTATCAACACTCTTTAAACCTGCTGAAAATGTTTAAAGAATACTGCCCGGACGTACCAACCAAATGTGGTCTGATGGTGGGTATTGGTGAAACTGAAGAAGAAGTACTTGCCCTGCTTGATGATTTACATGCGCATGGCGTGGACTATGTAACCATTGGTCAGTATTTGCAGCCTTCAAAAGAACATGCAGCGATTGACCGCTTCGTAACACCTGAAGAATTCGGGCGTTATACCGAACATGGTCAAAAACTGGGCTTCCGTAATATCTGGGCAGCACCAATGGTTCGTTCAAGCTACTTTGCCGACCGCCAATACTACGGCGAACCTGTACCAGCAGTGCGTCGTAAAGTGGATCCTGCCAAAAAAATTGCAGTTCAGGCCATTGAAGCTTAATCCTGTTTAAACCAATGAAATAAAAGCCCTCTCTTGTAGAGGGTTTTTTTATTTCTTCAATTTAAATTTTTACTGAGTGTTAAACCCCCATTTTTTATTTTAGATAAGATTAAGTCATTACTTATCTTCACATTTCTTTGCGCGTTCTCACTTGAAGACTGAGCATTTTTCAAACAATCTCATAAATAGATGAAAGATTTAAAAATATCGTTGCAAGACTTGAAAACGATCATTCTCACACGTGCAATGCTGAACCTGTCCGATCCTCAAGCGACAAAAAAAATGAATGAACTGTGACAAAAATTCTATGAGATCTCGGCACAGGCAGCGTTGTATAAATCTGGAGAACTATAACAATGCTATTTATATTTGCTGTACTACTGCTATTACTTAGTTTATGGGCGGTTTTCTATTTTCAGCTCTCTCGTAGCGCGGGTGCAATTGCACTAATTGTCATGTCAGTAGTCTGTGCCTTTATTAGCCCATGGTCACTTATTCTCGGCATTCCGCTGATCCTGATTAGCCTTGTGGTGATGATCGACCCTTTACGTATGTCGTTCATTTCTAAACCGGCCTATAAAGCACTGGCCAATGCCATGCCGAGTATCAGCCCGACAGAACGTGAAGCACTGGACTCCGGAACCAGCTGGTGGGAAAAAGAACTGTTTATGGGTGCACCGAAATGGGAAACCTTTAACAGTTATCCCTATCCCAAATTATCGCTAGAAGAACAAGCTTTTCTGGACAATGAGGTTGAGACCTTGTGCAGCATGCTGGATGAATGGGAAATCCATGAGCAGAAAGCGCTGCCTGATCATGTCTGGCAATATATTAAGGAACATGGTTTCTTAGGCCTGATTATTCCCAAAGAATACGGCGGTCGTGCCTTTAGCTCCTTTGCCCAAAGTCGGGTGATGAGCAAGATTGCTTCGCGATCTCTGACCACAGCCGTGAGTTGTATGGTACCGAACTCACTCGGACCAGGCGAGCTGTTACTGCATTATGGTACCGAAGAACAGAAAGACCGTTATCTGCCGGGTCTGGCGCGAGGCGAAGAAATTCCCTGTTTCGGTTTGACCAGTCCGGAGGCCGGTTCCGATGCTGGTGCGATTCCTGATACCGGTGTAGTCTGCTATGGCCAGTTTGAAGGTCAGGAAGTACTCGGTCTGAGAATGAATTTTTCCAAACGCTGGATTACTTTGGCACCAATTGCGACAGTGGTGGGTCTGGCCTTTAAAATGTATGATCCGGATCATCTTTTGGGTGAACAGACTGAATATGGCATTACCTGTGCCCTGCTTCCTGCCAGTCATGAAGGCGTAATAGTGGGACCACGGCATAACCCGGGACCGCCATTCATGAATGGAACAGTGGAAGGTAAAGATGTCTTTATTCCACTGGACTGGATTATTGGTGGCGTAAAAAATGCCGGTAAAGGATGGCGCATGCTGATGGAATGTTTGGCAGTCGGTCGTGGCATTTCCCTACCAGCGCTGTCTACTTCTACTTCAGAAATGACTTATTTAAATGTCGGCGCTTTCTCTCGCATCCGTCAGCAGTTCAAAATTTCAGTTGGTAAGTTTGAGGGTGTTCAGGAAGCCACCAGTGAAATCGCCAGTGATACCTATATGCTGGAGGCTTTCCGTTATCTGGTCACCTGTGGTTTGAATCAGGGCGGCAAGCCTGCCGTAATGACAGCGATTGCCAAATATTATGCGACAGAAGGCATGCGTAAAGTGGTCAATCACGGTATGGATGTGGTCGGTGGCCGCGCCATTCAGATGGGTCCGCGTAACTTTCTGGCGCCTTATTATCAGGCAATTCCAGTCTCCATTACGGTTGAAGGCGCCAATATTCTTAGTCGTTCCCTGATGATTTTCGGTCAGGGTTCAATGCGTTGCCATCCTTATCTTTATGAAGAATTACAGCTCTTACAAGCAGAAGATCCGGCAGCGGCTCTAAATCCTTTTGATAACTTGCTGTTTAAGCATTTGGGTTACACCTTTAACCGGACTGCTCGCTCCTTTGCCTATGCCTTTACAGGTGGCTCCAATGCTGCGCCGCAAAGTGCTGTTGACTTTACCCGTCCTTATTACAAGATCATTAACCGGCTGAGTGCCAACTTTGCTTTAACTGCGGATATGTGTCTAGGATTACTCGCAGGGGATATCAAACGTAAGGAAATGCTTTCGGGTCGTCTGGCCGATATTCATGCACATCTGTTTATTGCTTCCTCAATTCTCAAATTTTTTGAGCATAGCAAAAAGACTGAAGATGAGCGTTTACATGCACAGCTTGCATTAGAAAAATCTCTATATACAGCGCAAGAAGCTTTTTTTGACCTGTTTGCCAACTTTCCATCAGGTGCAGCAGCAAGCATGGTCAAACTGTTATGCTTCCCATTTGGCCGTCCGGTACAGAAACCATCAGACCAGCTGAAACAGCAGGTAGCGAACAGTATGATGGAAGACAATGCTTTCCGCCAGGTCTTGAAAAAACATGTCTATTACAATACTCATGAACATGATGTCACCGGCCGTATGGAATCTACTTTCACCATGTTGCTGGACATTGAACAGCTGTGGGATCGCTTTAAAAAAGCAGAAAATAAAGACCAGTTCAAGGGTTTAAGCTTTGCAGAGCATGTGGCAGATGCACAGCTACAAGGCTTTATTAATGATCAGGAAGCAGAAAAACTGCTGCACTATAATGCGCGCCGTTATGACAGCATGTTGACCGATGTATTTGATCTGCATTTGCAGGAAGTATTGGAGCTTGAGAATCCGTATCTCATCAAGGAAGATGCCAAAGGAACGGATACTTCAGTGCAAACTGATCCTTCACACTCAGTATCTCCTTAAATAAAACTTGAAGTTAAGGTGTCATAAATTCCAGAGTGAAGTCATTTTATTACTTTACTCTGGAAGCTTCACAAGTGGCTTTTCAGCCACTTTTTTACGACTATTGCACGATGGTATTTTGAATGGAAAGTACTAAGCTAGCCCTATAAGAAAATTGAGGGTAGACAATGTCACAACAAGATTATGAAAATGGCTTGAAAGTCCGTACTGAAGTGATGGGTGAAAGCTTTGTGAAGCGTGCTCAGGAAAATACCGTTCCATTTACCCAGCCATTACAGGACTGGATTAATGAACATGCCTGGGGTTCGACCTGGCAACGTGAAGGTGTGTTACCGCGTAAATACCGCTCTTTAATTACCATTGCCTTCCTTACAGCTCAAAAAAGTCCTACTGAACTAAAAGGCCATGTGCGAGGTGCCTTAAATAACGGCGCAACGGTTGAGGAAATTCAGGAAGTGCTGCTGCATAGCCTGCCTTACTGCGGCGCACCAGCAACCCAGGAAGCCTTTCGTGCTGCACTTGAAGTGATTCAGGAATATGAAACGAATCAGTAGAATTAAGAGATGAATGCAGATTGGTAATTAAAGTGATAGATAGTTTTAAAATTGCTTAGGCTATTTAAAGCAATTGAAATAAAAGTCCGGGAATTTTAAATCCCCGGATTTTTATATTTTAGATAAAGAAATCTATTGCGATGAACTTAATTGAAAATTAATTATTTCTCTTAATAACAGGTTTTAATAAAAACTTTATCCCCTTAATTCAATTTGCGTACGTTGTTCCAATCCTTGTACCGCAGCGGAAAAATCCAGCTGGCTGGCCTGAGGTCTGGCAATCTGCTGAAACTGTTGTTGCACCAAAGACATCACTGATAAATCCAGTTGCTGCTGTTGCGCCAGTTCTAAAGCAATACCAATATCTTTCTGCAATAAATCCAGCGCAAAGGTTTTATGAAACTCACGGCTCAGTACACGCTGCGCCATGATATTTTCCGACATGCTACTTTTACCACTGGAATGATTAATACAGTTCAACGCACTGCTTAAGTCAACTCCCTGCCCTTTCAGTACAGTTAAGCCTTCAGCCAGCGCCCATAAATGCGTAGCCATCAAAGTATTGTTAATGGCTTTCACTGCAAAACCGGAACCACTTTCTCCCACATATTCAATCAACCCAGCAAAAGCAGCAATGACCGGTTTGGCTTGCGTAAAGGCAGATTCACTTCCTCCCACCATCACGGTTAAAGTGCCTTTTTCTGCCCCAACAGTCTGACCAGATACCGGAGCATCCAGGTAATAGCTTCCCTGTTGCTCCAATCGATTTGCCAGTTTTTGGGCCGATTCTGGTACACCGCTGGTACAGTCAATCCAGATTGCACCCGGTTTAGGTGGATGTGCAGCAATTAGCTTCTCTACATCCTGACTGGTCGGCAAGCAAGAAAAAATAAAATCTGCCTGAACCGCCTGTTCAATACCCACTGCCTGAGTCCTGAAAGATTGAGCATGATCTAGCGCTTTCTGTTCAGTCCGGTTCCAGACCCAAACCGGATGTCCGAGTTTTGGCAAATGGGAGGCCATATGCCAGCCCATTGCCCCAAGTCCTAAAAATGCAACTGTATGACTCAAAAAATACTCCTTATATTAAGCGACTGGCTTAACCTCAACTTCTGTTGCGGTCGATGCAGGTTCAGGCAATTCTTTATCTTCACCACGATTTAGGAACAGGTTCAACAAAATCGCAGCCAAAGTCGCAGTACCGATACCACCCAAATCGAAACCACCAATCTGCAAGCTATAATTACCTGTCCCCATAATCAGACACACCGCACCAATAATCAGGGTACTGTTCTTGGTAAAATCAACATGGTTATCCACCCAGATTTTGGCACCAGCCACGGTAATCAACCCGAAGACCACAATCGATGCACCACCCAATAAAGCTACTGGAATGGTACTGATCACCGCACCAAATTTAGGTGAAAGTCCCAGCAAAATAGCGAAGATCCCGGCAAAAATAAATACGGTGGTGGCGTACACTTTGGTCACTGCCATCACACCGATATTTTCAGCATAAGTGGTCATCCCGGTACCGCCGACAGAAGCGGATAATGAAGTACAAACCCCATCTGCAAAGAAACCGCGTCCCATATACGGCGACAGATTTTTACCAGTCATTGCGGATACCGCTTTAAAGTGCCCAAGATTTTCTGCAACCAGAATAATGGCCACTGGTGCAATCATCAGCATGGCATTCATTTCAAAGACCGGACTCTGGAAATTCGGCAAACCAAACCATGCTGCTTCACTGACTTTGGTAAAATCAATCGCAGATCCGAAGCCCATGACGTTTGTGAAAAGGAAGTAAATCAGATAGGAAGACAATAAGCCCAATAACAGCAACAGACGGCGTACCATTCCTCGGGTAAACACAGCAATCACACTGATACAGATAATGGTGATTAATGCCATCCAGGAATCAAACTGGTTCGCTGAAACACTCTTAATTGCGACTGGCGCCAGGTTCAAACCAATGATCATCACAATCACGCCTGTCACTACTGGCGGCATCAGTTTTTCAATCCAGTTGGTACCGGTTTTCATGACCAGCAGACCAATCAAGGCATAGACAATACCGCAAGCAATGGTACCGCCAAGCGCCAGCCCGATATTGGGATTCGCCCCTGCTCCGGAGTAGCCTGTGACCGCCACCACGGCGCCAATAAAGGCAAAACTAGACCCCAGATAACTTGGCAATCGACCGCCAGTGATCAGGAAAAATAAAATGGTGCCAATCCCGGTAATAAAAATCGTGAGATTGGGATCAAACCCCATTAAAAGTGGCGCCAGCACGGTTGCCCCAAACATCGCAAACACATGCTGTAACCCGAGAATAATACTTTTCCCAGCAGGCAGATATTCATCTGTTTGCACGGGTGTGGTATCGAGATTGCCTTGGTAAGGCTTAAATTTTGGAAACCACGTTTCTTTTTCTTGCATCGGCTTCCCCTCCTTGATTAGGACTGAATTGATTTAGCACATTTTGTGTGGCTCACAGTAAGAACGGTTAAAGTACATCAGCGCATTGCCTTGACTCTGGCACATGGCTTTCACCTCACAGAACAGCACGTCATGACTGCCTACGGATAAACATTGGACCACCTCGCAGTCAAAACTGACTAAGGCATCTTCAAGTACAGGCGACTGGGTCACCAAAGTTTTCCAGTTCCCCTGACTGAAACGCTCTGCCATTGGTGTTTTTCCACCAAACAGATTGGAAAGATTTTGTTGATGTGATGCCAGGGTATTCACACACAACACCTGATTCTTTTTAAAGGTTTCATAGACTGACGCAGAACGGTTCAGGCACACCAGTAACGTTGGTGGTGTATCCGTCACGCTACATACGGCCGAAGCGGTAAATCCAGCCATTCCTGCATCGCCTTGCGTGGTAATGACATTCACTGCAGCACCTAGATTAGACATGCCTTGACGGAAAATCTGCTGATCAACTTGGGTAAAGATGTCATCTGATGCGTTAGTCGCCAAAACCTTATTTAATGCGTTATTTTCTGCAACTGTTTCTGTGATGATTTTAGATAGTTTGGCATTCATGCTGTTCTCCCGCCCCCAAGTCAATATTCAGTTTCAGACCTGGGGCATCTAGTAATGAGATTGAATCAGGTGGATCGGCTTATACATGGGCAATCGAAGCAATTTCGACCAGCGCATCAGGTTTGACCAAACCTGTCTGTACGCAATACCGTGCCGGCTTATCTCCCGGGAAATACTCTGCATACACTGCATTAATCGCAGCATAATCTGCCCAGTCTTTGACAAAGACATGGTTAAAGGTCACGTCATCCATACTGCCACCGGCTTCCTCAATCACACGCTTGATAGTTTCCAGAATATGACGGGTCTGTGCTGCGGCATCACCGACATGCACCACATTATTATTTTCATCAAAAGCTAATGTACCGGATACATACACGATATTGTCTGCCTTGGTTGCCGGTACATACGGTGCTAATGGTTTCGATGTTCCTGCTGGAATAATGATTTCTTTAGGCATACTATTTTTTCCTTAATTCTGTTCTTTAATTCTTTATGCGCTTACAGCTAATTTAGTTTCTTTTAGTGACTCACTTTCTTTTTGAAAGGTCTCTACAAAATTTTTGGTATCTGATACCCAGCCAAAGAAGGTCTTGATGTTATACAGACTGGCTTCATGCGCTTCGACTGGACCCGCCTGATAGCAGGCATCGGCAAGTGCTACACCGAAATACTCCAAGAAGAAGCCATCACGTAGCGTCGATTCCACACAAACGTTGGTGGCAATCCCGACAAAGACCAGATTACGGATTCCTCGCACACGTAACATGCTGTCCAACGCGGTATTAAAGAAACCGCTATAACGTGGCTTTTCGATCACCAGGTCTTGTGGCAGTGGCTTTAACTCATCAATCAGTTCAAAATCCCAACTACCTTTGGCCAATAACTGTCCCTGTAATTCAGGATGTTTACGCATGGTCTTTAAGGCATTGGATTTATGGAAATTTGGAGAGTCCTTACCACCCGCTTCCTTATATTCTGCATCCCAGCCATTTTTGAAATAAATCACCTGAATACCGGCTGCATGCGCTGCATCAACGGCCTTTTTAATATTTTCCACCACCGGCTTGGTCTTGGAGACATCAAAGCCTGCCAGATCCAGATAGCCACCCTGTGAGGTATAGGCATTCTGCATATCAATCACAATCAAGGCTGTCTGTTCTGGTGCAAGACAAATCGCTTCTGGTTCTGCTTTAAGGGTTTTTCCTGTGCCAAGTTTTTCAGTAAAACCGGCTGTTACCACTAATTCACTCATGCACTTTTCTCCAGAACCGGTGCTGCACCTTCAATGACAATATGATCACGACATTTCATCAGTGGCTGGATTTTTTGACCGAAATCTTCAACCCCTTGAATAAAATCATCAAACGTCAGTAACACACCTTCAGTACCCTTGATCTCACCAATTTCATCCAACATTCGTGCCACATTTTCATAAGAACCCACCAGCGTACCCATATTGATATTCACTGGAGATACACTCGAAGCCATTTGACGGATATTGGTATCTGTGCCCGAAGTGGTATCTTTACCGCCTTGATTCATCAGCCAGTTAATCGCTTCCATGTCGGCACCATCGTTATAGTGCTGCCATTTGGCTTGAGCTTCTTCATCGGTTTCTGCCGCAATGACCATAAACAGCACATAAGTCTGTACATCACGGCCAGTCACATCTGTTTTTTCTTTCAGGCGGTCATTAATTTCTGCATAAGCTGTTGGAGTATTCAGGCCTTTACCAAACACGAAGTTATAGTCAGCGTATTGTGCAGAAAACTCTAAACCTGCATCAGATTGACCTGCACAGATAATCTTCATGTCGGCTTGTGGACGTGGGCTAACACGGCAATCTTCCATCTGGAAATGTTCGCCTTTAAAGTCTGATTTACCAGTCGCCCAAAGTTCACGCAGAATTTGTACATATTCAGACAGATATTCATAGCGTTTACCAAAATAGTCATTGCCTGGCCACATGCCCATTTGGGTATATTCAGGTGGCTGCCAGCCGGTCACGACATTCAGACCAAAACGGCCATTTGAGATCGAATCAATGGTTGATGCCATACGCGCGACAATTGCGGGTGGCATCACCAGAGTTGCGGCAGTTGCGAAAATTTTAATTTTGCTGGTGACAGCAGCAAGACCTGCCATCAGGGTGAAAGTTTCCAGGTTATGTTCCCAAAATTCAGTCTTGCCACCAAAGCCACGCAGCTTGATCATAGAAAGTGCGAAATCGAAACCATAGTGCTCAGCACGCTGTACGATTTGTTTGTTTAACTCAAAAGTCGGCATGTACTGCGGTGCATTTTCAGAGAGTAACCAGCCATTATTTCCGATTGGACAGAAGACACCTATTTTCATTTTCACACCTCATTATTTTTAACACTTATTCAAATTTCTGATTCCACTTCAGGAATTTTATTTACAAGATAAACATTGCAAAGCGTGTGCCAACTATATTTAATTAATATTTATCAAATACTTAATATTTTATTTTTTGAATTTTTAGTAAAATAACCATTTTCACCTATGAGTCAATTTTGCACATACTGTTTCATTCAAGTGCACTCGTAGCAATTTGTGCATTTGCAGTTCATGCATCAATTCGAAGTAAAAACCATGCTGATGCTACAAAAATAATTGATTAGAAAAAATAAAAAACCAGACACGAGGTCTGGCTTTAAAAAATCTTCAAACTAAGGGGAAATCAGGAATGAAAGGATCAGTTGATTCACCTGATCTGTCTCGGTCACAGTAGATGCATGTGCACCTGTATCAAGCAAACTGAGGTGACTATGCGGCAGGCATTGTTGTAATTGTTGTGATCGCTGATAAGGCACCAGAAAATCATCTTGGTTAGCAAGCAAATGCACAGGAATATCCTTGAGTGCCTGACGATGTTCTGCGTTCAGTTTAAAAGCCTGCACGGCTTGTAGGCGTGCCAGAACATTTTGGATCGGTGGAAAGTCAAGGAGCTGCTTATTTTCTGCTTCGGTTAACTGATCAATATGGGTTGAAATCCACTGCGGCGGATAAAGAAATAAAGCCTGTGCTCTCACATATGCCTCTGCCCCGCTATTGAGCAATAACGAAGTCCGGGCTTCGAAACACTTCTGAGTATGAGCATCCAGCTCTCCCCAAGCATTTAACATGGTCAGACTGAGTAGCTTAAACTTTCTTTCAGTTTGATAGGTCGCCAGTTGCATGCCGATATGTCCGCCCAATGCATGCCCGATAAAATGAAACTCTCGAATACCATCATTGATCAATAAATCCAGAATCTGGCAGGCCATATGGTCGATCGAATAAGACATGGGCAAGAGTTCAGAATCTGAATGACAGCCTTCCTGATCATAAGTGACTACATGAAAATGCTGCTGTAAAACTCTAATTTGAGGATTCCAGAAACTGGCATGCCCGCCCAGTCCGGGTGAAAGCACCACATAAGGTGCATCTGCCCGTGCTGCAAGATGAATAGATAAAGACATATCACTCTCATATTTTAACTATGAGTTGAATGCAGCAAGATATATGCCTGAACAGGACTATTTTTGAACAATTGATAAAATTATAGCCAGTAGACATTAAAGCTGTAATAAAATTCTTGTACTTCAAAACGTACGTTATAACCCAGATCTGTTAACTCGGCAGACAAGGCACGGATATCTTCCAAAGGCAGATGTTTGGGAAAAACTGTCAGTACCGCTGTATTGCCTTGCCGGGCATTATCTTCAATCAGTTGCGCCAGACGTGGCTTATACATTTCAATATTCAGGTTAGCAACATTAGATAAAATTTTGGCCTGATCTGCCGTCATAAAATTCATTTTTATTTTCTCTTTTAATGTTATTTCACTAAGCTAAATGATTTATAAAACGCTTAATATTTCACTTTTGTATCAGAACATGCTGAAAGAAAGTATAAAAAAAATCCCTCATCATGAGGGATTTTTTTTAATCAAACTTATTGGCCTGGCAGAGGAATATATTGTGAAGCACTGTCTTGTGCCTTACGTTCAGTCACCACAACCTCTAGGATCATGGTTTTTCCTGCCCGCTCAATTTCAATCTGAATGGTACTGTTTGGCTTTTGCAAGGCCACAAAATTAATCAGATGTGAGGCAGAACTAATCTCTTCCTCATTTACTTTCATAATCTTATCGCCACGCTGGATTCCAGCCTTGGCAGCAGGTCCATCCGGTAGCACTTCTGCGACCGTCACACCTTTTTCTTTGGGTTGCAGGACATCATCACGCTCTGCAGGTAATAAGCTGATCCCTAACCAGCCACGAACCACACGGCCATCTTTCAAAATGGCATTCATCACCTGCTGACAGATTTTGGCCGGAATGGCAAAACCAATCCCCAGCGAACCACCAGACTGCGAGAAGATTGCAGTATTCACACCAATTAAATTACCGGCGACATCAATCAGCGCACCACCCGAGTTACCCGGGTTAATTGCAGCATCGGTCTGTACAAAGTCTTCATAGGTATTGATACCCAAATCTGAACGACCCGTTGCCGAGATAATCCCCTGCGTCACGGTTTGCCCAACACCAAAAGGATTACCAATGGCCAGAACCACATCACCGACTTCATTGCCACTGAGTTTAAATGGCAAAACTGGCAATTGCGTCAGTTCAATCTTGATCACGGCCAGATCGGTATCCGGGTCAGTTCCGACCACTTTAGCTTCGGCACGACGTCCATCCTGCAAAGCCACTACAATCTGATCGGCCTGCGCAATCACGTGGTTATTGGTCAGGATATAACCGTCTGGACGTACAATTACACCCGAACCTAAACTGTTTTCATTCGGGCTTTGTCCATACTGGTCAGGCAACTGATCGCCAAAGAATTCACGAAATACCGGATCGGTCAGTAAAGGATGCGCCTGTTGCTTGACTTTTTGGGTAGTAAAAATATTCACGACAGCCGGGGCTGCCACTTTTACAGCAGCACTGTAGGAGACCACGCCTCCTGAGCGCGACGTATCAATCAACGGCTCTACTTTTTCAGCAGGCATTTTGACGCCATCTGGCGCAACTGGTGCCTTTGGTTTTTGTAGTTGTTGCCACCCCAAAAAACCGATAATGACTAAAATCAGTAACACCCAGGGTAACCATGTAAAGGTGCGGCGCACGTTGCTATCCTCTAAAATATTTTAATTCGTTGATGACTAAGTAATTTGTGTCCTATTGTAATGCTAAATACATAACTAAACACAAAAAATTCCACAGAGATTTGTGCAGCTTTAGTTACAATTAGACCTATAGATAAATATGGGCAAGTTTTTAAACTTACAGGAATTTTATGGCGAATTTGAACGATATTATTCAATGGTGTGACCAGACTTTGGCAGCACGTGAATTTAAGGACTATGCACCGAATGGCTTGCAGATTGAAGGCAAATCCGAAGTGAATAAAATCCTCTGTGCCGTGACCGCCTCCCAGAGTGCAATTGAAGCTGCAATTGAGCAAGGCGCAGATTTATTGCTGGTTCATCATGGCTATTTCTGGAAAGGAGAAGCCTATCCGATTACGGGAATGCGTGGTAAACGCATTAAAACCCTGATTCAACATGATATCTCACTGGTTGGCTATCATCTGCCTTTAGACAGTCATCCAACACTGGGAAATAATGCCGCCATTGCGGATTTATTAGAACTCGAAAATATCGAACAGCTTGATCCGAGTGAGAAACGTCCAATTGGCAATATTGGCTATTTAAAACAGCCAATGAGTCCGGAAGATTTTAAAAATTATGTTTCAGAAAAGCTGGGCTTTGATGCGATTCATCTTCCTGCTGAAAAAACTCAAATCCATAAAGTCGGTTTCTGTACCGGTGGTGCGCAGGATTATATTCAAAAAGCGGCACTACAAGATTGTGATGCCTATATTTCAGGTGAAGTGAGCGAACGCACCTTTTATGAAGCTCAGGAACTGAATGTGCATTATTATGCTTGTGGCCATCATGCGACTGAAAAATACGGTGTGCAACGCCTTGGCAAGGCTATTTCAGAACAGTTTAATATTGAGTATGATTATTTCGAATTAAACAATCCGATTTAATTCGACTGACGGTTATGATCAGTGGCTTTATTCATATATTTTCAGGCTTTATTCTGTATTGTTATTTATACACGATGCCCATTTCTGCCCGATTATCTATTACAATAAAGCCACTTATTGTTAAAACCCAGCAAAATGCAAGGAATTGAGAACATGACAACCATTACTTTACCAGCATTACCTTACGGCTACGAAGATCTTGCTCCACACATCAGCAAGGAAACTTTAGAATACCATCACGACAAACACCACAATACGTATGTGGTTAACCTGAATAACCTGATCGCTGGTACTGAGCTTGAAGGCAAAACTCTAGAAGAAATTATTACAGCAACTGCTGGTGATGCTTCTAAAGCAGGTGTTTTCAATAACGCGGCTCAAGTTTGGAACCACACGTTCTACTGGAACTGTATGGCTAAAAACGGTGGCGGTAAAGCAACTGGTACTTTGGCTGCAAAAATTGACGAAGCTTTCGGTTCTTATGAAAAATTTGCTGAAGAATTTGCTGCTGCTGCAACTACTCAGTTTGGTTCAGGTTGGGCTTGGTTAGTGGCTGACGAAGTAAACGGTCAGCTTTCTATCATGAAAACTTCAAATGCTGATACGCCAATGGCGCACGGTAAAATTGCAGTGTTGACGATTGACGTTTGGGAACACGCTTACTACATCGATTTCCGTAATGCTCGTCCTAAGTACATCTCTACTTTCCTAGAAAGCCTAGTAAACTGGGATTATGCAAATGCGAAATATGCAGGTCAGCCTGCAGGTGTTGAGAAATAATTTTTTATTTCTTTGCTAAAAAAATCACCCATTTCGGGTGATTTTTTTATTTTTAGGCTCTAAATGAATATTTATGAAGCAAACAATTCATTTCTTTATATTAATTGATTGACGACCTGGTTATTCATCCCTAAAATGCCGATCAGATTCTCCAATAGCTCAGTCGGTAGAGCGACGGACTGTTAATCCGCAGGTCCCTGGTTCGAGCCCAGGTTGGAGAGCCATCTATTCTTCCATAGCTCAGTCGGTAGAGCGACGGACTGTTAATCCGCAGGTCCCTGGTTCGAGCCCAGGTGGAAGAGCCAAAATTCTGAAGAAACCCACTCATTGCGAAGTGGGTTTTTTTATAGCTGTATTTTTTAAATTGAGATCATATTGATTTATATGCGCGATCAACCGCTCATTTCTTATGCTCCAGATCACTTATCAAAATTAAGGCTGATCACGATTTTGTTATTAGAACCGGTTTACATAAACATAACAGTTTGAACTACAAACCTTTTCGACTATTTTTAAAACACTTGATTCAATTTCTGCAGCTTTTTTCTAAAAGTGCCTTGACCCCTTTTCAAATCTCTCTATAATCGCTGTCAGATTCTCCAATAGCTCAGTCGGTAGAGCGACGGACTGTTAATCCGCAGGTCCCTGGTTCGAGCCCAGGTTGGAGAGCCAATCTATTCTCCCATAGCTCAGTCGGTAGAGCGACGGACTGTTAATCCGCAGGTCCCTGGTTCGAGCCCAGGTGGGAGAGCCAAGATTCTGAAGAAACCCACTCATTGCGAAGTGGGTTTTTTTATTCTTCCCTTTTGTGATCTGTGTTTAATTTGAGTCAGTTTATATTTTTTGTGATTGGCTGCCTGGCAACATTTGCATTAGTTTGCCTGCTCTTCCCACATCTCTTCACCCGTCAAAAGAAATTCTATCCAAAGCGCGTCATTACTGCTTTTGAAAGCAGGATGTTTACACGTCTGAAAGATGCCTTTCCTCATCATCACATTCTGGCACAAGTCGCGTTTAGCGCTTTGATCACGCACGATCAGATGAAAATGCGCAATCAATTTAATCGCAAAGTCACAGACTTCGTAGTACTTGATCGTGAATATAATGTAGTAGCAATTGTCGAACTGGATGATCCGAGCCATATTGGCAAAGAACAGGAAGATGCTGAACGCGATGCCATGCTGATTGCAGCAGGCTATACCGTGATTCGATACACCCAGATTCCAACTATCAGACAACTGCAAAGGAATTTAAGATAAGTTAAGCTGCAATTGCGGTACTTTCCGGTGCAGCTTGAATTGGATTGATCAAAGCCTCCTGCTCCGCTTTTAATTTCTCGGCAGCTTTTCATACTTCAAAATTAACCTATCCTCGTCCAATTTAGCGTCTCATCACAAGCATTCTCAGTTAAACCTGCCTTTCTGCAGGATTAGGGTGATAAAGTTTAAATTATCGCTCTATAATCCTTTCGAAAACAAAATATAAGTCAGATGACCTGATTGGCCTGTTCCATTTCCGGCCATCATCACCTTGCTTATTTTTGGCGTTGTTTTTTTATTCAGTGATCGTTTATTTATGCAAAATTCTATTCGTATTGGTATCGCGGGTTACGGTAATCTTGGCCGCGGTGTTGAATCTGCCATCCAGAAAAATCCTGATATGCAGCTTGTCGGTATTTTTACTCGCCGCTCACCAAGCAGCGTCTCTCCTTGCTTTGCAGAAACTCAAGTGTATAGCATGGATGCACTATTAAATGAGTTTAGCGATAAAATTGATGTGCTGATTCTTTGTGGCGGCTCTAAAGATGACTTGCCACAACAGGCGCCTATCTTTGCAAGTAAATTCAATACTGTAGATAGTTTTGATACGCATGCACGTATTCCGGAATACTATGCTGCAGTCGATGCACCCGCCCTTGCTAACAAAAAAACAGCCATGATTTCTATTGGCTGGGATCCTGGCATGTTCTCGATTAACCGTTTATTTGGTGAAGCGCTATTACCAGATGGCGAAACTTATACTTTTTGGGGTAAAGGCTTAAGTCAAGGCCATTCAGATGCGATCCGCCGTGTACCGGGTGTAAAAGCCGGTGTGCAATATACTATTCCATCCACTGATGCTATTGAACAAGTCCGCAGTGGCGCACGACCTGAGTTAAGCACCAAAGATAAACATCATCGTGACTGTTATGTGGTCTTGGAACAAGGAGCTGATGCAGCAACAGTTGAACAAACCATCGTCAGCATGCCTGATTATTTTGCAGATTATAATACGACTGTGAATTTTATCAGTGAGGAAACTTTACTGAAAGATCACGAAGATATACCACATGGCGGTTTTGTCATTCGTAGTGGTAATACCAGTGATGCACAAAAACAGGTGATTGAGTTTTCTTTAAAGCTGAATAGCAATCCGGAGTTTACTGCAAGTGTTCTAGTGGCTTATGCCCGTGCCTGCTACCGCCTGAATCAAACTCAGCAATATGGTGCTAAAACAGCCCTAGATGTAGCACCCGCCCTACTTTCAATTAAATCTCCTGAGCAATTGCGCGAAGAATTGCTTTAAGATGATTTAAATATAGCCACCGATCGTATGATTGATGGCTATATTTTTCTGTTTTAGAGTTCGGATTGCTTAGTTACGAAATATCAAATATCTACAATCAAGTGAAATAGTTTTCGACAAACGATGAACTATCTACTACACAGACATTTGCAGTATTAGATAAGTGCAAAGGGATTTTAGATAGATTAAGGTACTGTTGCACTACTTTCAGACGCAGCTTGTGTTGAATTTGCGTTAGCATCCTGCTCTGCTTTGAGCTTTTCCGCAGCTTCTCGTGCTTCAATACGTGCAATCATATCTGCCTGCTGCTGCTTGTATTTTTCCTGATTTTTAGCATCACTATTCACTGCAAGAAATGCCATACTAATTAAAAATACCGGAATACAAAGTGCAAGCGTACCGAAGATCAATAACTTTTTGACACTGCGGGGCTGTGGCTGTTCGGACATAACAAACCTGCTTTAATTTCGTCATTTAATTACACTGCCCAATATAACAAAATAAAGTCATAGCTCAAGCCTTATAGATTAGGCAATAACAAAAGCATCCTTATAGGACGCTTTTTTCTCAGTCGATAGACAGTCACTACCTCAAAGCCAGTAGTATTCCTGCAAAAATAATCAGTCCAATCCAGCGGTTATGCCTAAACGCCCAAAAACACCATTGAGGATCCCGATCACGTGTTTTTATCCATTGGTAAATAAAATCAAGAGCAACAACAATTAATGCAGCCAGACCAAATGGAAGCAATAAATTTTCTAGCCACAATGCAGCACCTATCAATAAAATACTACTAGCCTGCAAAGCGCTAATGATCTGAATATCATGCCGACCAAATAAGATCGCGGTTGATTTCACCCCAATCTTTAAATCGTATTCACGATCTGCGATTGCATATTGCGTATCATAGGCTACAGTCCAAGCCAGATTGCCAAAATATAAAAGCCAGCAGGTTAAATCCGGCGTTTGCCCAACTGCGGTATAAGCCATCGGAATCGACCAGGAAAATGCTGCTCCCAGAAAGACTTGAGGCAAATGGGTATAGCGCTTCATAAAAGGATAAATAAACGCTAGAAACAAAGCCCCAAATGACCAGTAAAAAGTTTCGATTGGCAGAAAAAATAGCAAGCAGGCACTGGCAGCCACCAAAACCAGAAATACCATCACGGCCTCTTTGGCACTGATAATCCCGGTCGCTAATGGGCGGTTTTTAGTACGCTCCACATGTGCATCGACTTTACGGTCAGCAAAATCATTAATGGCACAGCCTGCCGCCCGCATAAAAATCACACCCAAAATCATGGGAATTAAAATTTCAATACGTGGCATGCCCTGAGCTGCAATCCACAGCGCCCACATGGTAGGCCAAAAAACCAGTTCAGTCCCAATCGGTTTATCAAAACGACAAAGATAATAATAGGCGCTAAGACGCTCACGCCAGGTGATTGCTTGTGCGGTTGCCATAAAAATCAAGCCCGTGAATTTTGTATAAAGTGTTCAAATGCCGGTAAAAATGTTTCTTGTACGATAAATTTACAGCCGTGCCAAGTATAGCAGCTCTGACGGGTCCAGCCCTCATCTAAAAGTACTACCCGGCGCTGGCACAGTGGATTAGTGCGCTGAAACAGAAACCAGCCAATCGGTTTGGTGCCAATATGCTGAAAAATTCGGGCTTTTTTTTGCAGGCTTAAAATCGGAAAGATGCTTTTGGCTTTCACCCAAGGAGACTGTTCCGAGCCGTAGAGATAACTTTCACGCACCCAGGAAGTATGCTGATGTGACATCTGCATCCATTTGGCATTGGCAAAGCTTAAACGCTGAAAATGCTCTTGAATTGGCTCGACATGGAATTGTCCTTGCGCCAAATCGGTCAGTTGTTGCGTGAGTGAACCCGATGCATACAGCCACGGTTTTAACTCAACAGGCAGAGTTGACAGCAACACACGCTGATTTTGATTTCTAGAACGACTATTCATTGTTAACAGTTATCTGTTTTTGCAATGATTTCATATTTGCCTTGTGGGGTTTTAATTAAAATAAAACCTTCAGCACTCAAATAAAATGATTCTGGATAAGCATAATCCAGCGCCATTTCAGGATTTTTCAGCGCCACAAATTGAGCCTGCTTATAACCCTCGGGAGTCCGCCGCACTTCAAGATAAGTCACTTCAGAGAAATTCAGTTTGAAACCTTTGTCATGATCTTTTGGATCAATCCATGGATAAAAGCTGGTGTGCTTTTTACGTTGTGCCATTTAAGCCCATCAATCATTTAAAATTATAAATAGATGATACAAAAAAACCCGCGACATGCGCGGGTTTTCTTCGCTTTAATTCGTGATGAATTACAAGCTGTAGTACATATCAAATTCAACTGGGTGAGTAGTCGTGTTTAGACGACGAACTTCTTCAGTTTTAAGCTCGATATAAGCATCAAGCATTTCTTTCGTGAACACGCCACCTTTTAACAGGTAATCATGATCCGCTTGAAGTGCTTCAAGCGCCATATCCAGGCTATGCGCCACTGTAGGGATTTTTGCTTCTTCTTCCGGTGGAAGATCGTACAAGTTCTTGTCAGCAGCTTCACCTGGGTGGATCTTGTTTTGAATACCGTCAAGACCAGCCATCAACAATGCCGCGAAACCTAGGTACGGGTTCATCATTGGATCTGGAAAACGCGCTTCAATACGCTTGCCTTTCGGGCTAGACACGTAAGGAATACGGATAGATGCAGAACGGTTACGCGCTGAGTAAGCAAGCATAATCGGTGCTTCGAAATGTGGAACCAAACGCTTATACGAGTTTGTAGAAGGGTTAGTGATCGCATTCAAAGAACGGGCATGTTTAATTACACCACCGATGAAGTACAACGCCATTTCTGAAAGGCCTGCATATTCATCACCAGCAAACAGGTTTTTGCCGTCTTTAGAGATCGACATATGCACGTGCATACCAGAACCGTTATCGCCAACCATTGGTTTAGGCATAAAGGTTGCTGTTTTTGCATATTGATGCGCAACGTTCCAAACCGCATATTTGAACTGTTGAACTTCGTCTGCTTTACGCACCATAGTGTTGAAGCTCACACCAATTTCTAACTGGCAAGAAGCAACTTCGTGGTGATGTACTTCTACACGACCTGGACCCATGATGTCTTCGATACGCGCACACATGTCTGCACGCATGTCATGTGAAGAATCTACAGGAGGAACTGGGAAGTAACCGCCTTTTACGCGTGGACGGTGACCAGAGTTACCGCCTTCGTAGTCTTTGTTAGTTGACCAAGCAGCTTCTTCAGCGATCAATGTATGGCGCGCGCCAGACATGTCGATTTCCCATTTTACTTCGTCAAATACGAAGAATTCTGGTTCTGGACCAAAGAATGCAGTGTCACCGATACCGGTAGATTTCAAATATTCTTCTGCACGGCGCGCAATCGAACGTGGGTCACGATCATAACCTTGACCAGTTGATGGCTCGATTACGTCACAAGTTACAACAACTGTTGGCTCTGCAAAGAACGGGTCGATAAAACCTGTTGCCGCATCCGGACGTAAAATCATGTCCGATGCTTCGATGCCTTTCCAACCTGCAATTGAAGAACCGTCAAACATTTTGCCGTCTTCAAATGTATCTTCATCAATACTGTCTGCTGGGTAAGTGACGTGTTGCTCTTTACCCTTGGTATCAGTAAAGCGAAAATCGACCCATTTTGCGCCACTTTCTTGTATGAGTTGAAGGACCTTGTTCGCCATGCTCATTTTGCTCCGATGTTTTTGTTGCACCCGTGAAGTGCGTGTTAGCAGTTGATAGTTATTAAGCAATTACCGTACCAACTTTTAAAAGTATAGATAAAATATTGAAATCTTTATAAGAAATCATGAAGTGACAAAAATACTTTGCGGCTATTATACTAGCTGCAAAACTAAATGCACTATATTCAAGCATTCTTCATTTATTTTATTTCAGCTTTATTTTTTAGCGCACCTAAATAGTGCATGTATCTATAAAAATGTATAAGAAACATAGCTTTTTATAGCAAATATGCTGCTTTTTCTTACTTTTGTTATATTTTTACTTGTTTTTGGCTAAAAATTGAGCTTTTTTTAGTAGATATCAGTAAAGAAAATTTTGCGATTCATTTGGGATTGTATGCCTATTATGAGGCATTTTCTTCAAATCTACTTTCAATAGAAAAGTTTATATAAAGCTTAATTATTCAAGTGATGTTTTTTTCATCAAGCATTTTACCTCTCTTTGACCTTAATTTTTTCATTTTTAAGTTTTACTCTAAAAAATAGCCTTTTAAATCTTTCTATGAGTAAGCCTATTACTTTAAATCATTATAAAATTTTATTTAATTTTCTACAGGTTTTTAAAGCCAATAAATTGAGCGAAATTGTTGCGCCGAATGGGGCTATTTTTTGCTATGATGAAGCGTGCTTTATTTTCACACAATGAAATCAATGATTTAGTTGTGTCAGGCAAGTGCTTGCAACACGTATAAATAAAGTACGATCTGGACCACATTAGCACAGTTAAGTGCATTAATTTCAATAGGTTAAGCTCATGCTTTTAATGATCGAGAATTATCATAATAATTAAATACTGTAAAATGCCATTAAACTAAAATCTACATGTCTTTATTATCAATCGTTTCGGCTTAAATACCATAAAATAGAATTAAATTGTATTAATCACTTTTGTGAGTAATATAGTGAGTAACAATATTTAATCTTTTGCGTTACTCACATGCTTAACGATACCAAGCTAAAAAAACTAAAATCAATGGAAAAAGCATACCGTATTGCTGATCAGGGTGGGCTGTGTATTGAGGTTCGTTCGACCGGTACAAAACTGTGGCGTGTGCGTTATCGGTATGCAGGAAAAGCCTCAATGATCAGTCTGGGTGAATACCCTATTGTAAGCTTGGCTGAGGCACGTCAAAAGCAAGATGAAATCAAATCACTACTTGCTAGAAATATTGATCCAGCTGTGCATCGCCAACAAGAAAAGGCTGCCCTGCTTTGTGATGAAAATAGTTTTGAGGCAATTGCCAAGGAATATGCTGCGGATCGACTAAAGGATAAATCACAAACTTATATTGATGCTTTTCACCGGGCAATGGAAAAGGATATCTACAAAGTCATCGGACATAAGAATATTAAAGATGTGACTTCTGCTGATGTTTTGAAGATCATGCAAAATACAGTCAAGCGCGTTAAAAGTCAGGATAACCGTGGCACTGGTGAAGTAACAGCAATTGAAAACAGAAAGAAGATTGGCTCTGTGATGAGATATGCCATTGCGACATTAAGAGCTGAGAATGATCCGACCTATGCGGTACGCGAAGTCATTGCACGACCAGACGTAGAGCATGCAAGACCGCTAAGCTTGGCTGAAAGAAAGCTGTTTAGAGCGCGAATCGATAGTTATGGTGGTGCTGAGTCAACAGTCAATTCTATTTTATTCTTGTTCTATACCATGCTTCGCACAATTGAGGTGCGTCGACTGCAATGGTCATTTATTGATTTTGACGAAAGGACTATTACTTTTGAAAAACAAACCCGGGAACAGCTTAAAAAAGGCATGCGACTGACCAAGAAAAATAGGACGCATGTAGTGCCAATGTCAGAACAGGTTTACCAACTTCTACTCAAACAAAAGAAGCTTACTGGCCGTAAGAAGTATGTTTTTGAAGGTGTTTATAATGGTGGGATGATGCCAGCTACTACAATTAATAGAGCGCTACAGTACATCATGCAGAACGTTACAGCACATGATTTTCGGGCTACAGCATCTACCCTATTGAATGAATTTGGCTATGATGAAAAGTGGATCGAAACCCAACTGGCCCATGCTGATGAGAATAAAACGCGTGCGTCATACAACCATGCTAAATATTTAGCAGATCGTAAAAAGATGATGCAGGATTGGGCTGATATTGTGGATGGGTGGAGGGAGTAAATTGAAGTTAAGGTTTTTATATCAAAATTCCGACTAAGTTAAAGTCGATACCCTTAACTGTGAGCTTTATATTTATAGAAGAATTTAGAAATTTTTTAATAATGAGGAAATATAATGGAAAAGCCGCACATTTACTGCGATAGAAAAATTATTAAGTGTTCTGTTTGTGGAGCATGGGATGACTATAGTTTTAACGATACTCAGCACTTTTATCTTATTGCTGCTGCCGAAGGTAAGCAAACTCGTGGACTCTATTCTATAGAGAGTATTAGGTGTAAAGAGTGCAATAAAGTGGCTAGAAATAATCAAGACCCTTATTTTTATTATTGAGGAATTATTTATTAAAGTAAAAAACAAAGCCCTCATTTGAGGGCATTTATCTATTTTATTAGAATATTGTTCTCTAGTGAGTTATTCAGTCTTATTTAAGAACTTTCACAATAGCAGCATGACGCGCTTTGCAGTCGCTATATTTAGCTACTGTATCAATAGACCAGACCAAAACAACCTTACCCTGCCCTGATTCCAGTTTTTGCAAATCAGGGCAAGACTCAAGGAGGTTTACTGGCACCACTGGTGATAAGTGAGTTGAGTTGCTGCAGGCCATCATCATCAAAGCAATGGTTGAGATACACAGGACGATCAATGATCTTTTGCACTTCACGCGTAACTGTTTCGACTTGCACGTGCTGCTCTGATTTTGCTGCTTCATAATCCGCACTCATCTGGTTAATTTGATTTTGTTTATGGGTTAGAGCTTTGAGATGGTTTTGCTCTATTTTCTGAATTTTTATCGTGCACTGCTCACCAGCCTTGCGCAGCTTTCCGCTTAAGTGATTGGTGTAAGCAACTTGCCCTAGCCATAAAAAGAAAAAGACCGCAATTGCGATCCAGTGTTTATATTTCCATAATAGATTTAGAGTCATTTTAAAAATAACTCCATTTCAATTTTCCTGCGATTCACCAGACCTTGCAGGCGTTTGCCACGAGCATTTACCCATAAGCCAAATTGATCAGCTGCCGCCTTATAATTTTTCTCATTCAGCCTTTTGACCAAAGTGGATTCTTCAAATGCGTTAGGTCCAATGTTATAGGCCAATGAAACCAAGGCATCAAACTGATTCTGATTGATCGGAACATTGACTGCGCTATTGACGGTTTGCTCGAATTTTTTCAAGTCATGTTGCATGTAGCTTTTGGCTTGTTCCAGTGTGCAGGTATCCCCTTTTTTGACACGAATACCATTTAGGTATTTTGTGGTGCCATAACCAATGGTCCATACCCCCACGCCATCATCGTAGGCATTGAGCCGTAGGCTTTCAAAATTACGGATCAGATCAATACCACTTGGGCTGATGCTCATTTCATCCGTAGCGATACCCAGCATACTGGTGACATCATCGTAAGCAGTTGCAATCAGTTTGTCAGCAGCATCAACCTGTTTCTGGGTGAGTTTGCCGCCGCTAATCTTTCGCAAGAAATCAAAAATATGTTTCATGGGTTGTCACCATCTTTATCCGTATTAAAAAATTTAGGACGTGCACCACCCTTACCCCAAATATAGAGTTGTCGGGTAAATAGTGCGAATAAAATACTTACTGTAGTGTAAAAAAGGGTTCCGGCCGGACTTGGCGAATACTCATCTTTAACAAAAAGTGCGGCTCCAAAAAGGATCGACAACACCAATAGAAAATCGATGTGTTTTGGGAGCTGGATTTTTGGATGAAATGCCATGATTGCAAACGAAAATATAAACAATACCAATGCCGTCTTACTTATGATTAGCAGCATCTTCATTCTCCTTTTTGACTAAACCAAGAACTCTTGATCGAGCCAAACTCAGCAATGCTTCAGCTGTACTTTTACCAGCAGCGCCCAGAATGAATCCAAATAGTTCTGGGTAGTTACCGCTAGCAAGAAATAAACTTGCTGGTTTAGCAAAGACCACACATAAAATGAAGCCTGCAAAGAATCCTATCCAACGATCCCGGGTGGGCTCCTTACTTAATAGAAAGCCAAAAGTTGCACCCAGCACACCTGTAAAAAGGATGTGTGAATGGTTCTTTATGCTTTCCAATACTTGACTAAGAAAGTCCATATACATCCCCTTTAGTCATACATACCCCTATTTTTTGGCAATAAAAAAGCACCTAAAAAGGTGCTGTTGTTTGGTTAAGTTTAGACTTCTATTTCTGAATACTCGCCAGTGGGTGCTGGCCTTAAAATCACCTGGTTTGCAATGAAGACCCGTGCACCCAAGTTATAAGCTGTGCCGGATGTACACAGCACAGGACCAGATCCGCCATCAATCTGCACCCGATACTCTGGATGCTTCACCGAGGTGATGGTACCGATGTATTCAGCATGGGTTGGATTTAAAAGCTTTCGCAGTTCAAATAAAGGATTACTCACGACTGATACGCTCCACGGTAATGGTTTCATTCACCTTTTCATGCGAAAAACTTCCACTCACCCCATCAATCACGCCCCACCACTGGCCATTAAAGGCAATCGTTTTTCCGGGCAGCATCTCGCCAATTTCCGAACTCACTGGAATATCTGAGAAAGTATGCAACTCCTGAATATTGGCTTTCACCAACTCATTTTTGCCGTAACTGGCACCAGACACTACATTGAATAATGGTCCTGTAACCGTTTCCAGCGGAACATCACCAGAGGTACCACGTTGCTGTACTTTCAGGCTTTCACCACTACGACTATTCACCACTGTGATGGCATTAAAGTCGGCAATGTATTCATCGTTCTGCTTGATGTTCTGCTGCATCACCAAACTTTCAGATAATAGAATATCGTAGTCATCAACTGTCATCGCATCCCAATAGCCTTTTTGGTACCGGGGTAAAATAGTCAGCGTATTACCTACTTTCTGGCTATAGATAAAACCGCCGCCTGCATCAACCACCTGCTTGATTGCATCGATTGGTGCAAGTTCGGCATAGCTCAGGCTCTCTACCGGCACGATCCAGCCCAACTCATCAATCAGTTTCCAGTCTAAGTTGGTGCCGCTATTTGCCCGATCAATCTCAGCCTGAACCAGTTGAACAGAAGTACGTTCGTTATCCTGGATAAATGAGCGTGTTGGTCCGTATTTATCTGAGTTCAACGCTGTAACACTTCGACCTGGATAAGTGTATAAAACACTGGCAAAACGTCGGGTTTCTTCTGGATCTTCCAGCAAAATATGATGTTCAAAACCATTAATGATCAGTTTCAGAATCACCGGCTGGTCGTTAATCGGCTGTAGCTTTTCTTTTTCCGTATGAGCCACGGTAATGGAGTAGGTCCAGCACCATTGAGACCGGCTGGTACTGTAGGTGCCATCCATGACTTTAATCTTCTCGCCAGTATCCAATCGCTCGGCTGTTAATGTGTTCACGATATACCACCAGTTTCTGTTCGGCAGTGCTGGAATACAGTCATCTGCACCAAAATTTAAAACAACATTGTGTGAATCAACGTCATGACAGAGGTAGATAAAATTTAAATCACCAGTGCCTTCATACTTGGATGTTTCAGGCTTTGGCCAAGGTTGAACCGAATGCTTGCGGTAATGGATCGCTTTGGCTTTATCCCATGGCAAATCTGACCTGGTGACAATCTCAAGGCTTTTATCCCATTCAAATGAAAAACGATGCTCAAAGACTTGAGCCACTTCATATGAATAAGTAAAAGTCTTACGTCTGCGGATCATTTCTTGCCAGACCGTTTCCCGGTTGTGGCGCAGCTTGATCGTTTCATCATGCAGGTAGCGCTGATGAATAAAGCGTTTACCACCCTCTTCCCAAACAATATAAGCATCAGAACCTAATCCGGTTGCCTGCTCATGCAAGGATCTAATCGCCCGGGTTAATGACCCTGCCTGCTCATAATGAATATTTTCCTGATTAGAAATCACCAAACCCTGATCATAAAAAAGAGCCTCATTTGAGACTCTTAAAATTGGTTTAGCCCACGGTATTTCTATTGAGCTCAACGCTGTGATGGCTTTCTGATATCGCATATCAAAACCACAAGATACTCCGACCAGATGATTGATATCGAATAATGCTTTAACTTCAAATTGAAACTCAGTGTCTAAAACCGCATCAATAATGCAGAGGTTTTCAAAAAATACTGCTTCGACTTCAAAACTAAAACTGGTATCTAAAACAGTATCTATCTGGCCAATTACATCAGTATTTTCACTAAATACAGCAATTACATCAACGCTAAATTTAGTGTCGAGCACTGTATCTATAACTGCAGTATTTGCACCACTATCCGCATAAACTGCTGTGATTTCAAATGAGAATTCAGCATCAAGTGCTGTGTCGATTACAGCTGTAACATCATCGCCAAAATTGAGATTGGTTGAGCCATCGGCCAGATGCTCAAAATTCAGAATGATGTTATGACTGTCAGTATTATCAGGCTTAAAGTTCAGGTTTAAGTTGTGAGCATCAACGGTGCCGAGCTTATTTTTAAAATCCACATGAGCACCCTTTTAAATTAAGGTCTGAGTTTTATTGAGGTGACTGACAGTGTGCCGCCAAGTGCTAGATTGGTATTGGCTAGGGAAATATCTGTGCCTACCGTCAGATCGGCAGCCACCTCACCTGCACCATTATAAATACGCGCCCAAGTTGCTGTGCCTGACTTGATCACGGTTGCGGTATCGGTTGGATGAAACTCAACATAAGTTGGTGTGGTTTCTTTGATACATGGCTCAGGAAATGTGAGTGTCACCAGTGCATTATTCGAATCTGCTGCAATACTAGGACTGGCAGGCTGCACACCTTCATAAAAAATAACGGTAGCACTTTGGCTACCGCTATCCATAAAATTTGCAAAGGCTTGAATCATGGCAAGCCGAGCTTTGACTGAAGTTTTACTCATTTTGGCACCACGTTATCTTGAATGACTGCGTTAAATTGCTTATTTTTATCTCTTGCAAAAATAATATATCTGCCTTTGGGTAGTCCTTTAAACTCATAAGAACCATCCGAGTTACTTTTTGAAATCCGAATAACATGTCCCGATACGGTTGAAAGCAAATGTACAGTGCCAATAATAGGTACACCTTGCTTCATTAAATACCCTTTAATTTTAAATACAGAGTTGACCGTAATTTCATTAATTTTTTGATTATTTGAGACTTCTGTTTTTATAAACATTACAGATCCCCTAGATTGAACAAAACCTCACCTTGCTCATATGCAATGCAATTAACTGCTATTTTCATATTAGTCATTTCATTGAATGTTAGTAGATGCGGGTAAGGTAATTTGGCGTGTATAAATTCGCAAGATGGGAAATTACCAATTGGTGCACCAGCATAATCTAACGCCATAATATTTGTGCTAAGAATTCTATCACCAACCCAAGGTTTAAGAAGTTGCGTATTGCCACTATGTGGCCCAGAAGATGGTCCTGTATACAGTGGATAAAACAGTGTAAATGTAAGGACTTTTATACTTTTTAGTACCCCTAAATCATTTAATAAGCAAGACCCACCCTCACTTTTACTAGAATAGTTTAAATCAGTTAGCGCTGCAGTACCCCACGGAGAAATAGAGCTTCCAGAAATAACACTGTGAAGCAAGGTAAATCCAGAGCCAATATTCCCAAAAAAATAAGGACAGAGTCTGTTTTTTGTCTCTTCAGTTGTGTGAAAACGAGGAAACACATAGACGTAATCAGAAGATCCTAAAATAAACCACTCTCTCACACCTGAAGGTGGTGTGGAGAATAAATTGCTTGAGGTATTTTCATTCGAGGCCAAAGCGTAAGCCCAAATAGCCCAACCATTGAGTGTATCCCCTCCGCTACCAGCACCGATCCAGTTCCTGCTGGGGTTCGTTAAATCAAAAGGTGACTGCATCCCCATCATTGCATCAATATCAGTCATATCCTCTACGATGCCGACTTTTGCATACTTGGCATAAGTTGAAGCCCATACCGGATCTAACTCATCAACAACACGTAAAAAAGGTCGGCTTGATAAAAGTGAATTTGCAGAACGATAGGCAGCTTTTCCTCCACCATTCGCATTGGTACTACTGAACGGTTTTTCCCATCCCAGTGGTGGCAACGATGCGATGATTGCGCCTGTGGCTATTGGCACACTTGGCTCAGATGCCAGTTCAAATGTCACAGTGTTACTATTAGGCACAGTTAAAATTCTATGCTCACCATTGAATTCAGTTTGATTTGCACCTGTGATTTTAATAACTTGGTATTGTATTAGATTATGTGCTGAGCTAAATAATGCAGTTGCTGTGGTTTCTGATGCTGTAAGTGATGAAATAGCACCAATATTGATGCCATTCACTAAACAAGCATCGAGCACATTAATCATTGAGCCATAGGCATTTTGTAGCTGTGGCGCATTATTGTTGGTATGCACATAAAACTTAATATCTGTACTTGCGACCATTTTTATTTACTCATAAAAAAGACCGCATTACGCGGCCATATTTGATTTAGGTTTTAGACAACGCGGTCAATGTCACCGCGTAGCATGATCTGGAATTGATCTGATATTACAGTTGGTTCTGACTGTTTTACGGTGCGAATCACCCAGACTGGGAAATTGGCAGCCACGGTATTAAAGCGCAGGACATTGCCATTGGCCCAACCACTACCCCAACCTTCCTTTTTAATGGTGAAATACGGCACACCGGTGATCGGGTTGATCGGTGCATAATCTGCATTGGTGGTACCTGTACCAATCTGGCCGGAATATTCACCGATACAGCGAAACGACTGTGCATCGGTAAAGATCAATGCCCAGCGCTCTTGAATGGCCCCTTTATTCGTCACAACCATTGGATAGAGTGCATCGTTATAGTTGGCTGAGATACCACTACCTGTTGCTTCATCTGCCCACGTATTGCCCCAAGCGGCCTGCACAAACTTACGGGTATATCGTGCCTGCATATCACCAATCACTAAAGCGGATCCAACAATCGTATCCACTGCATCGTAGTTATGGGTTAAAGGCTTGGTGAATGTCAGTTGGCCATTGATCTGTACATCGCGGATCAGACCCATATCTTGATAGCGATATTTCACTGTGAGCGGTGCAACCAGATTACCCAGTACAAAATCACCACCCAATATCACGCGACCATAATCATAATCAACCGTGTACAAATCGAAAGCTACTTTCGTTCCGTTAGCATCTTCAAGTTCAGCCCATGAAATACGCTGATCGTTCAGGTCGTACGTGCTCCCTGCAGTTGCACTTGGTAATTCCTGAGACTTGCTTGAGCTGACAATGCCGATCCCACCGACACGGAAGATCGGAACACGGCCATCAATCGGCAATCGAGTAGCAGATAAGCCTAGAATTTCTGAATCCAGCGGGATATAGGTATAAGCGACCGCGTTATAACGTACGGATGAAGCATCTACCCAGACTGGAACATTAATCCACACTGTGTTGCCAGTGTCGGTATATTCAAGTAATGGGTCATACCAAGGTTCGTCCAATATCCAGAGATTGTCTGTCTTTTTGGTCTTTTTGTAGAAGTAAATCGAGATAAAGCCATTATCCCAATTGACCTGACCATGTGCGTGATCGGTTTCAATCACGCCATTTTCATCCGCTGTTAGCGTGAGTTGTCCGTAGTCGAGCGTTCCCACGATCACGGTTAATGATTGCGGTCGGATCGGCATGATTGGCGTTCTAAAGTTGATTTTATTTACTGGCGGTAGATCTGTTGTCGTGGTCAGAGATTCAAGCTTCAGTGTATTGTCTGCGCCTGGTGTCCATGATGTAATCTCAACGACACCATTGCCATATTGAATAGATCCAGATTGAATCCCGCTGTTATTTGCTGGATTAACATTGCGATATAGCAGGCCGGATCGATCCAAAAAAGTATCATTGCCGACTTTAAACCGCGCTGATCCTGTCAAAATCTGCTCATCAAAACCAGTGGTTAAATCAAAACTTAAGTTATTTGCAGTGATTGTTTTACTATCACTACCACTACTCGCAGTATCTCGATAACTCGCAGTTACACTTGCTGCTCCAAATGCTTTTAGTGTGCGAGTGAATGCGGTGTAGCTTGATGCTTGCGGTGCGTAAAAACTCATAAAACTAACCTGCTGTGTATATATTTAAGGGCTTATAGTTCGCGCGGTAAGAAGTTATCTCTAGAACTGGCGTTACCTCACATACACCTGTTGCGTATGTAATTACACCCATCTGTATGCCAAATTGATCCACTAATTTTCCTGTGGTGCTATTTATTGGCTCATCATGCAGTGTGACATCGTCTGTTGTTGGCGTGCCCATTTCATAGCCAACCGGAATACTTAAAGCCACACTACTTGGCTCAATCGCTGCGCCTGTGCCAATCGTGAAATTTAACTTCTGGTTTGCATCCGGTGCTCCACTATTAATAGTCTGTGTCTTTGGCACGCCATAGGTATATGTGATTGTAAATACAGTACCTTGTTGCGGTAGCTTGGCTGGAATAATCCGGCCTTTACCAACATTACGCCTCAAATAACCCGTCGCATCACCTGTGAATTTTCCAGCACTATTCAATGTTGCTGTCTGGGTTTCACCTTCGAGCAACCAGGTCACAGTGACAGTAGCAATTCCGTTATGAAATAGCGTGAAATCCACACCTGCCGGATCGACAGCTAAACCACTTCGCACAAAAGTGATAATCGGTGTTCCCCAGTTCAGCAAAATTGGTGTGTCTACATCTGGCAATGCGCCTGTAGTCAACAACCAGGATCCAGTTTCATAATTAATCATGCCCGAACCAAACGATGGGCTCGAGGCTTTTAGCTGCCCCGAGCCATCATCCTTAAGCTCATAAAACTTGCCCTGACTCATGTATGAAATTGATAAAGCGCCCGGGGCTGGAATCGGAATTAATACCCCGGTCCAGTTGGTGCTCTGGTTATTTTGAGTCACTGGAATGGCATGGCTTTGATAATACTGATTCGGTGCAGCTGCAGGCTTGAACGTGATATTCAAACTTACAGTGCCGGCTGGCGCCGCTGCAGTCCATTGAATCAGACCACGCTGGTAATCAATCGTGCCGACCTGGGTGCCTTGGGTATTTTTAAGCAGGCCGCCCTGATCGGTAATCTGCTGTCCTTGTAAAGTAAAAGAAACACTGGAAGGAATCACTGCTGAGCCAATGTACAGGTTTTGGCTGACACCAATCACCATATTCGGATAGTTGACTGTAATCGTGCCTTCATTACCCGCTACCAGCACCACGCTTTCACCGGCAGCGTTCACATCAATGATCGGTGTTTCAGTCTGGGCCGATGGAATCAGCTGGGCAAAGATACTTTTGGCATTGACTGTAAATTCGCCCACATTCGCATCAGATGCCAACGCAGTCGATGAGTAATACAGACCAGTATCCGCAACAAGCGTGTCGCGGATGATGGTTTTAGATTTCTCACCGTTGTACCACTGACGTGCTGAAAGACCTACAAAATCGACTTCAAGCGCATCATTAAGTGAATAAGTGGCAATCTTGTATTCAACATTTTTACCATCGATGACCATGATGGCAGTACGGGTTTCAACCTTGGTAATACGCACATACTGCTCTCGTTCCAGAGGCTTACCTTCATCACTGACCAGCACAATGGTGTCACCCACGGAAGACTCCACTTCCTGAGGAAACATAGCCACCTGAAGCGATGACATGCCCTGCCAATGAGTATCCAGTGGGGTGCCGGCAATCTGACCGCCTTTAGCCAAGTAATTCTCTACCCGGTTCTGGGCAGACTGACGCTCATCGGTCCAGTTCTTGGTACTGAATAGTAGTGCAGATACGTTTGGATCCGCAGGCAGTTCAGATACAAAGACTGTTGCACCCATCAATAGATCAGTGTCTTCGGTTGTGACTGCCGGAAAGACCTTGCGCATGGACACATCGCCCATGGTGCGATCCATTTCCGACACGTCATTGAACAGGTTATTACTGATGCCATCCTGAACCACAACACCAGAGTATTTACCACCGCCATCAGAGTTGTCCGTCAAGCGTTCAGACTTGTAGATCACTAAATCCTTGGTTTTAATCGCCATCGTTCAACTCCGTAAAGCGTAAGGTCACATTAAAATAATCATCCAGTGATACAGCTGGAATTCCTTTCACCGGTGCAGCCTCTAAAGCCCCATCCTGGTGGTTAAATTTGACGGTGAATTGCCGGCTATCATGTGGTTGTTCAAACTGCAGTCTGAAATTTTCATCTTGCAGCTTGGACCATTCCAAAACAGTCCGTAGTTCACGTAACTTGATCCAGCCCATTTGCGGATCTGCCGGCTGTAAAGTGATTGGCCGGCCCGACTTCTTTTTGCCTTCCTGAATATGCAAAGTGCCATCCATGGCATAGGCTTGATTCTGCTCAATAGCCTTCCAGGAGAATTCATCAGGCCATAAAAAACCGTCCTCTAATGGGACGGTTTCTGATGTGCTTAAGCGAATGAGTTTCATGTTGATTTCGCTATACCTTTTAATTGGTTTACCAGGCTGGTCATCACATCCTTTTGGCTTGCATCGCCTGTAAGGGATAGGGTTTGACCTCCGAATTGAATGTTGTAATTCACACTATCACCACCCTTACCATAGTCTTTAGTTGATGGTACGGAAGGAATAGACGGCGCATAGTCATTTAGGCTACTAGATCCGATTGATCTACCATTCTTGCCAACATACTGCTCCAGCCGTTCAATCTGCTCCATAACATACATGGCATTACCAAGAGCCTTCTGGTTGTCATAGGCAGTGGTCCCATACTTTCTCTTGACCCACTCATTGGAAGCAGATTTGTAATAACCACCCGCCACTGGTTCGGCATCTTGGAAGAGCTCTTTGGCTTTTTGCTTGGTATCACCTTCATAACCAATATCCTTAAGTCTCTGTTCAATTTCTTCAACAGAAAGCCCGTGTTTAGCGGTCGTTCCGGTTTTGGATGCCTTCATCTTGCCCTGAGAAGCCATGGCTGCTTCCGTTGCTTTGCGAGCTTCTTCCCACGCTTCAGTAGTATCGTTACCTGCTCTAACGCCTCTACGGCCTAGATCATCGAAGCCATCACCCGCATTACCTGTGGCACTACGAACACGGTGAATAGCATCCTCAGCATCGTTCATGGATTTAACTGTAGCTTTGCCTGCGCTGTCTATCTCTACTTTTAAGCCTAATGATGCTGCCTTAGCTTGAGTGGCTGCAATTTCAGCTTTGTCACCTGTGGCAATTACAGCGTTCAGCATAGTGATATAAGCCTGTTTAATGGCTTCAGCAGTTGCTTGACCACTTTTACTTACCACATCAAAATTTGCACGAGCGGATTCAGCCGCTGCGCCCAATTGCTCTTTGGTTTTTACGCCCAATGCAGCAAAAGCTGCTTGCACAGGATTAAGAGCGGCTGGCAATTGCGCAGCCTTTTTCTCAATCAAACTTAGACCAAATGCAGCCTGCTCACCAGTAATCAACCCTTGTTTTTCAAGTGCAATCAATGAGCTTTTGGCATAATCCAATTCAGCTCGGGTTTGAGCGGTATCAATTGCCTTATTCAAATTGGCAGATAGAGCTAATCCGGTATCAATACCCTTAGCCTTATAGGCATCCAGATTGTTAACCACCATTTGCACATCATTGGTCGCAGATTGAAAGGCAAGTGAAAATTTACCTTGTAGTTGCTCAGTGCTTAAACCTGTGCGCTCTAAAGCTGCCTTCATTACTGCTTCGGTGATTTGAGCGTTCTTTTCTGCTTCCTTTGATGTTCCAGCAAAAGCAGCACGGGCATTTGTTTCAAAGACAAGTAGGTCTTTACCATCCAGTGCTTTTCCGAGACTTACCTGCAACTCATCAGCTGTAATCTCACCCTGATCTTTCAGTGCGATCAAAGCTGTAATCGCATCGTTAATGCCTTTGGTTGAGTCAAACTTCATGGCATTGGAGATTTTTTCCAATGCTTCTTTAGTTGGCTCACCCTTCTTAATTAGTTCATCAAATGTGGCTATGAGTTTTTTTGATTCTTCAGTAAGTTGATAGGTCTTATCTCTAGCTTTCTCCGCTGCGGCTGCCTGCTCCGCCTTAATTTCGGCTGCCACTTTGGCTTGAGCTGCTTCAGTTTTAATGGTTGATTCAAGTTGCGCAACTGATTTAGCTAATTCACCATTATTGAAGATGTAGTCTTCTGTTTTGGCGATCGATTCCCCTAGCCACGTTCCTAGTGGCTGAAACACTGTAGGAATCAAAACTCCAAAAGCTGTAACCGCAACCCCTAGCGCACCCAATCGACTCACAAGAGTCATGATGGAGCTGCCTGTCGCTGTAGCCGATGTGGCTGCAGCAGCCGAACCAGTAGCCAACTGAGTTTTTGCAGTAGCTGCTGTTCTTGTTGCTGCTGCATTCGCAATTTGCGCCTGTGTATTAGCTACAACTGCTGTGGTTTCTTGTACAATCGCCGCAGAGGCAGCTCTGATTCCAGCCGCCTTGTCTAAGAACATCATGCCGATATTAAGGGCCTTATAAGCCACAAAGGCCTGACCAGCAAGCATCAAAGTTGAGACAATTGTATCTAGGTTTTCAGCAACAAATTTAATAGCCTCAGCTACTTTTGCACTTGCCCCAGACGCAGCATCCGCCTCTCCAATATAGACAGTCCATGCGGTTTTAAGATTTTCAATTGATGCGCCGATGGTTGTTGGGAATTTGGCAAACTCCGCACTAATCACTTCCGATTGGCTCAATAAAGCCTTGGTGACTACATCTGTAGTGAGTTGACCTTCTCCAGCCATCTCACGAAGTTTACCAGTAGTAACGCCCAAGCCATCTGCTAAAGCTTGGGTTAAACGTGGCGACTGCTCCATCATGGAGTTGAATTCATCACCACGGAGGACACCCGAACCGAGTGCTTGGTTTAACTGGGTGATAGCGGCTTCATTTGCTGCGGCTGATCCGCCGCCAACTTGAGTTGCTTTGTTAATGGTTTCAGTTAATGCGAGCGCCTGTTCTTGAGGCCATTTCATTTCTTGACCAATCTTGGTCAGTCGAGCATAAAGATCACCGGTTGCGGTTAAGTTGGAGTTGGTATTAATGGCAACATTTTTAACATCATCCATGGCTTTTTGTAGGTTGCCATGCTCACCGATTGCAATAGATAAGCGACCAGATAGGTTTTTATATTCATCAGCAGTCTGTGCAATCTCCATTGCTGTGGTGCCAATACCAAGTGCTGCTAAAGCGCCAGTTAAAGCATTAAAGCCAGTTTTTAAACCCTGTAACTCTCCTGATACACCTTTTGAAGATTGTTCAGTTTGCTGTAGTTCCTGTGAAGTTGCCTCTAATTCTTTATCAAGTTGCTTTACTTGTTGGGCGGTTTCTTGTGACTGAGTACCGAGCTGATCTACTTCTTTGGTTGCACTGTTTGTATCACCTACAACACTGGCTGATCCATTCTTAAGTGCTGCAAATGCATCCTTTGCTGCTTTTTCTGACTGATGCATATTGGAGACAAATGCCTTGGTGTCAGCATCCATCACCAGTTTAAAAGTTAAATTCTTACCAGACATACGGACCTCTAGATTTTAGGCATTAAAAAAGCGCCTTGAGGCGCAGCAGATATAAAAAACCGACCTCTTATTGGGTCGGCTTACTTAAGAACTTCTATTAATTTTGCTATGGCTTGTAGTATGGGTGCTACTTGCCATGTCCCTACACCTACAATCACCAAGAAGCAGACAATGTAGGTCCAGCGCCTTAATGCTTTACTTTCTGATAATTGATTCATTGCTTTATCAACCTTTAAATCTAGGTTAAAATTCATCTATGGTTTGCTTCCTTCTGCCATAAGGTTGTGAACACAAAAAAGCCCGTGACTCGTAATCATGGGCTTTTTGCTTTTTTTGGGTATAAAAAAAGCCCACCGAAGTGAGCTTATGCAATAATTAAAAGAGTCTATTGGCTAGATTGCAGCATTCCGAGATTAAATGCATCTACCGAGTCTATGTTGACTATTATACTTGTTTGGCTTGAAGGAACTTTAACCCCATTCACCCAATACGCAGCATTTTTTAGATGAAGATATTGAAGTTCATCCATTGGCGTTTCTGGAATTTCGCCTTTTTCTTCGACTATCTGTGCATCAATAATATCTACATGATGTTTTAAGATTACATTCTGTTCGAGAGTGAAAAACTCACTTCTTGATATTAATTCACCACTAATCAACTGGCCATTTACACTTAAAGTAATAGGTAGTGTTTGCTTCTTTTCTACAACGATAGAATCATTTGCATTAACAACAAGCACTCTTAATAAACCGTTTTTCATATTTATCCCTATAATTTTTTAAACCTTGCTGCAATTTCTCTTCATGTGATAGAGAAATCTTTTCGCCTTTTGTACTATATAATCAATTTTCAGGTTAGTTCTGATCCTTAACCATAATTACACGCAAGTTGTTATGAAGGGCTTGAGAATCTAAAAGCGATTCTCAAATATGAGAAGCATCAAAAAAGCACCCTAGGGTGCTTTTGCTTCATACGCTGCTCATATTCTGAGTAGGCTTGCACCTAATATATTCTTTTTTGGCCTGCTCAACCTGTTTCTCATAATCAATAAATTTTATTTGAGCTGCTGCCTCTCCCTCTTTCCCTCTCATGAAATCTAAATAGGCCTCAATCTGAGAGTTCATAGCAGCAACATATAAAATCCTAGTTGTTTCCATACATCCAGCATATGATTCGGCTGCAAGCCTTCTTTTGATTTCTTGTAGTTTGGCAACTGGTTGGGCTAGTGCTATCCGACCAGTTGAGGCTGCTACTTTTTCTGCATCCTCCCATTCAGAAAAAATTTCGTTAAAAACCTTTATATGTTGGGGATTGGTAATGGTTACATTATCAACTTTAACTTCAGCGACTTTTTGTGCATCGTCTGGATCTATACCAGCATTTAGCAACTCAGCTTTAGCTTCACTGATTTTTTTATCCCTCTCTGCTTGAGCAGCAACTAGTTTTTCAGCTTCATTCTGTTGGTATTTCCCCCAAGCAAAATATCCAGCACCGAAAACAATAAGTGCTATGACGATCAAAATTACTGGGCTGTTTTTGTATTCCTTGCCGCATGTTTTGCAATGAGTATCAGTAGGCCTCATTGGCTTTTTACACGATTTACAAAATTTTATAGCCACACTAACCCCCTAATTTATTATTTCCACATCATAACTTTAGGGTGCTACTTGATCAATCAGAAACCATTTCTTTCTTAAATGACTCAAAGCCTTTCTTGTCTGATTGAGCCACACGTGCTGCAACGGCGTTATTGAAGATTTTCTGCTTATACAGGTTATTTGCGGCCTTAACGTAGTTCTGAAATGCGCCGTAGGTCATTTCCATGATTTCGCTATGCTGATGGCCCATTGATACCAGAAACTGGAATGAATCAAACCAGGTGGAGTCATCTTTCTTTTTGATGCCGCGTTTCGGTCTTTCATATCTGAAGTAAGCCTGATTGACCAGAAGTACAGCTTTAAGTAGCTCTTTAAACCCTTGCTCATCAGCAGCGAGCTCTACCAGTGATTCATTGTTCAGATCAGTAATGCATGCCATGGTCGAAATGACTTGCACACCGTGAGCCTTGAATAGCCCTGTCAAAATCTCATCTGAATGATTTTGGTCTTTGATGAAGTTCTTTAACGGCTCAGCATGCATTGCCCAAGTGTCAAAGTCTTTCATCTGGATCTGGCGCACTTCGATGTCATTGATTTTGATGCTTCGATTTGTTGCTAGGAAAAAATCATTCATGATGATGTCTCGATTTAAATTTTAGACATTAAAAAAGCACCCGAAGGTGCTTTTCTTTTAACTTTGATAAAGGCTGAATTCTATAAAGTCCAACTACCACCTTGTCCCATCTCATACACGATGAAAATTAAGGCTACTACCATTAGAATGACAACAATGATTTCTGTTTTTGTTAGCATTTTCGGTGCTCCACTTTTCATTATTCATATGATAAGCAAAGCAAACAATTTATAACATAAAGATTACAAAAAAATTATTGGATGTTACAAAGATTTAGAAGTTAGGGAAGTTTCTTTAGAGTGTAGCTACTTACTGAAGCATTCAAACATTTCGTTAAGCAACTCAACAAAAAGTTTCATCCGAAAAGCATTCTTACGTAAACCTTGATTGTCATAACTCTAGTCTTGAGTATCTTACATTTCCCGACATAGCTGATACAGGCAGGTCTAAATTCGCCCTCTACACTGAAATTAAGTCTTAGAAACGTAGAGGAAATTCAAATGAAAAAGTATTCGAAAATTCTAATCTTGGTTTTATTCGGATTCACTGGCACCGCAGCTATCGCATCAGAACCACCAATTGAGGCTACTGCTGCAGCTGAAGCACAACAGGTTGCTTTAGAGCATGCAAGGAAGCAAGCAAACACACCCGAATCATCTGATGAATAAAGTAAGGCCCTCAAATGAGGGCCTTATAATTATTTATTCCAGCTTGGCGTACAAGCACTCTTCCATGACAACTCAAATTGCTTTTGATCCGTCTGATTTTCTACAAGCACTATATTTTTCTGAAGCACAATGAAACGTTGAAAACCAATATCTTTACCGTCTGCTTCTTTATAGCTTACCTCTCCACACTCTCCTATTTGATTGCGGAACTTAGCTGAATCAGGATTTGGAAGAAAAGTTTTAGTTATCTCTCGTATTGATTTGAGCTGTTGTTCTTTTAATATCTCTGGATTAGAAGATTGAGCATTAAATTCTTGCTGACTACATCCAGTTAATATTGTAAAAACCAACAAAAAAACTATATGTTTCATAAGCCCCCCTTTTCCTAAAGGCGGAACTTTACATTATTTTGTTGATTAAGCTGATTGTATTTGCACATACTTTTGTAATTTTATGTTTAGACGCTTTAGGGCTTTTTTATGTAAATATTAAATAATTAATAAACATTTCAAGTTATTTAAAACCTCCCGAAGGAGGTTCTTAATTAGTTAACTGGCTGACACACAAGATAAATAATAGTAGAAATAATTATTACAGCCAGGATGGAGATAGATATTTCCATTTTAGTCATAGCAGTTTTATTCTTAACGTGAACAGAATATCTTTTATAGCCCTATTGAGCGCTAATTAAACTAACCAAACATTACAAAACGATGAGGTGTTAAAAAACCGCCTTAGTGGCGGTCTATGTAGCTCATGGTTTAAGGACGTAAAGGGTCGTCAGCAATAAAAACCTTCTTATCAATCTGATTTACTACTTCATCAAAAAGCTCTTTATCATTTGATTCATATTTTATAAATGTTTCATCACCCGCACTTTTAACACTTACATGTACAACAGGTATCTGGTGGAAGTTATCGAAATCTGGTTTATTCATTATATTTCTCGAAGACTATATTTCTTTTGATGAAGCAAATCAGATTTTAGTTGCTCAAATCCAATAGCGCCATTCTGGTGAATATACGCTTTTAATTCAGTTCGTTGCATATCCAATCTGTTTGCAATAAGTTCGGATGCCAAAGGCGCAAATTCATTAAATCTATTAAACTCGTCTGAACCCAATGATCTGCACCCGTCCAACAATAGACTAAGTGCCTCAAAAGCCAATTCTAATTCTTTTGTCCAGTTCATCTTCTCACCAATGCTTATAATTCTGTCTAAATTATAACATTGATAAAAAGTACAGGCACAAAAAAAGACGCTAATGCGCCGTGGATTTCTTTGTGCCTGTGTGGGGTTATGCTGCGATTTTAAAACGCTCAACCACACCAAATGGGCCTAACTGCGCATCTTGCGCTTTGGTTGAATCAGCAAGACATTCAAATTCAAGGTCAAAGCTAGCAAAATCCTCATTAATCAGCGCAAATTCAGTTTCTGGTGAAAATTGAACACGCCATAATTCAACAGCTAGCTTATCCCCGGTTACTGTGTCAATGCCCTTAAATAACAAGGCATACTCATTACCGAGGTTGCTTGCAATTGAAGTACGTTCAACAGGTCCAGACGTTCCAGACCAAACAACTGGTCCTGCTGGTGCCTGATTAAAAATCACAGTTCCAAATACCGGATCGAGCACATACGTTGATGCTCCGACTGTATCTTCACCAGATTTGAACACAACGCTGCTCAGGTTGCGCTTTCCAAGATTAATCATTTGCCCCACGGTTACAGTGCCAAGTGTGGTATCAGTAATAGTGGACTCAGCAACTGTATTTGTATTACCACTGAACACAATATTTTTATTCTGCTTAGTTACCTCTTCAGCAGTCATGGATCCAGTCACGCCGGTTGCTTTGCGCAGAACCATATCTTTTGCACGTGTACCATCTTTCGATGTGTAATGGTCTGTACTTTCAGTAGTAATTGCAATAGCAGCGTCAGTCGTATTGCCCATCGGGTACAATGCACCTACCACACCTTCAACATATTTTGCTGCAAACCATTCACCCTGTAATGAAATTAAATCAGGCTTTGACATCTGCTTTCACCTCTTTTTCTGTTTTAGTTGTTACTGTAGCTTTTTGTGATTGCTTGACTTCCTCAATCACTCCACGCTGCAATAAATCTTGGATTTGTGCATCATCTAGCCCACCTACCACATCGCCCTTTTGAAAGCGACCGACAGGCTGAGTTGCCTTGTATTGTTTTGCCATGACTGGCTCCTAAATAAATTTCTGTGATTCAAAAATAATAGTGATGTATGCAAAGCCCGGACTATAACCATCCCGAACCGATATGAAATCCAGTGTTGTGCGTGATGCTTGAGGCTGCCAACCGGAAAGCAGTTGAATCACCTTCTCAGTCAAAAACCCCGCTTCATCACTTACAGCACGTCCATCGGTCATTTGAGATTGAGCATTGCGACATGCCACCGTAACCGCCCATTGCTGACCGATCTGGTTGATACTTCCACGACCTGCACTGGCTTTCTTGTCGATACGAACAAAATTGACATGTGCAGATGGCGTGACTTGTGACATCTCTGTTACGCTGACTGAATTCAACGGCGTATAGATCTTTAGAAATTCAGGAATTTCTTTCAGCTTTTCTGCAATCTCATCACGTACCGCGAAGAAGGTGCTCATCTATAAAACTCCCAACAATATCCAAAACCATGACTTCATCTTCCGCATCAAGACCGAGTTGAGTCCGAGGTGGAATAATGGATTGCTTAACTTTCCGATATTGGCCACCCACTGCAAAAGTTATGTATTGGCCATTCTTGGGTAGGATTGTTGCGCCATAATGCAGATGGGGTGCATACGCAACATCTGTACCCACCTCCACACCGCTTGAAAGAACATTGTGTGTGTAGGAATTCATTAGGCGGCCAGTATCACGTAGCGTTTCGCCACCTTGCATGCGTGCACGCCATGAAATCTTCCACGGGTTACCATCCACACCAGTGCCGGTTAAAAACCGATGCTGAATACTATTCACCAACCCAGCACCAATCTCATCAAATAACTGAGCCTTTAATGAGTCAAAGCTACCCAATTGCTTAAGCACTGCTTCAATAGGTGAACTATCTGCCTGAATGGTTATTGCAAAAGCCATAAGCACCTCACTTCAAGCTGGGCATCTGGTCCAGGATAGAATCTCCAAATACACCACCGGTATATGAAGTACCGACTGGCGCTGTTGAAGGTCGGCCTTTAGGTTGGTCATCCACGATCTGGTTTGTTTCAGGTAATTGAATCTGCAAATGTGCTTTGTTATCAGCCACACGCTTTAAGAATGCAATCGCATCCTCATAGCGCTGTCGAACTTCTTCTGTTGGCTGCTGGAAGTAAAGGCGATAGCGCGCAATGTCACACGCCATGCGCTTCAAATTACTCGGCACATTGGGAAGCGGCAGAGGATAACGACCACCGATGTGACCGTTAATCTCCTCCATTGCATCCTGGATTGCATCATTAATTGCTTGAGAACCTTTTGCTGCATCTTCATACATCAATTTCAGGTTCTCAATTGAAGCCCCAAATCGTGCGACCAAATCTGCTTCAGTCGCATACATAAATCACCTACTTGGCATCGTCAGCCGGCTTTGGGTCTGCTTTAGGTTTTGCAGCAGACTTTGTCTTTTCAAGTTCAGCCACTTTCGCCTTTAGCTCAGCAACTTCTTGATCAGCCTTAGCCTTGTCAGCAACTGCTGTCTGATTCGCTTCGGTTAGGGTTTTATTTGCTGCTGTTAACTCAGCATTAGCCTTTTCAAGTTCAGCCAAGCGTGCAGCGGTACCATCCGCCTTAGGTTCTTCAGGCTCTTGATATTCTTCAATAGCCCCAGATGCTAAAAGGGCCTGAAGTTGTTTAGCTTCAAGCCCTTTGATTTCATCACCTGGCATAAAATGCCCGATGGATTGTTTTGCTGTGTACTTCGGCATGTCTTGCTCCTTATAGGGTGATAAAGCCAGTACCACCAACGACACCGTTCTTATTAGACGGCACAACCAGTGGAGCAGATTCAGTCATCAGCATAATGCCGCTTGGATCTTCACAATACCACTGACGATCAAAGTACTGTTGAGCAACGCCGTTGGCCAACATATTTTTGATCTTGCAGTGAGCTACCGAACCATTGGTATCGGAGATCAGTGAGAAGTAATCCTTAGGAATAAAACGATTCACCTTGCCCTTGTTGCGGTAGGTTGCGTCATATACCCAGAATTCGATTCCATCAAAAGTGCCTTTGAAGGTCGCTGACTCTTTGACACCAAAGCTTGGATTCACTGGAACAGAAATGCCCGCATACGGCGTGATGAATTCTTTTTTGAACTCTTCATTATTCCAGAGAGCTGCCCAAACCAAGCCAGACATAACAGACAGCTTAGCTTCACCACCATCCGCCGCCAATTGACGTTCAAGCATGGTGCGGATATCCGTTACTGGCTTGGCACCCGCTTCATTCCACTTAGTTAACGGCGTAAATGTCAAAGAAGCATCACGACGATAATCCACCAGGTTGTATTCATAATCATCTGAGTGAAGCGCGTATTTACCATTTTTCAGTAAATCAATTGCCATCATCAGGACTGAGTTATCAATTGCATCATGGTTGCGCTTCATTACCGAGATTTGAGCAATAATCATTTGCTCCTGTTCCGACAGTCGCTGGTTACCGGTAGAGATAATGCCTGCGGTGCGCAAACGCTCCAGCAATGCGATTTCAAAAGTTTCGGCCGGAGTGACTTGATTCTTTGGTTTGTAGTAAGCCGGCTTCACATGGCGTACTTCACCAGATTGGGTAGTATCAAATGGCTTACCAGGTTGTTGCGGTGATACTAGTGGTGCTAAATCATGTTCAGCTGACAATTCAGCCAGTGGCACATCGTCACGGGTGAATAACGGGCGATTTGGGAAAAGCTTGTCTAAAAGCCAGGTATCCATCGGACGGTAATTCGAGTGAATCAGTGCGAGTTCACCCACATCAAGAAGTTCGAGCGGAGTGCCCTCAAGATTAAAAGACTGTGGCATGTTAATTACACCTTAGAAAGTTCGATTTTGTTTTTAGTTGCCTGTGCACGCGCTGCATCGTATTGAGCAGGAGTCAGCAAGGTTCCATTTACAGATACAGCTTCAATACTGAACACTCCGCCGTAATACACTGGAATTTCGATCCCATCAGCGGCCTTGATTGTGGCTTCTGCAGCCGACACATCCTGACCACAAATTACATCCCATGTTTTTTCATCAGTGGCATGCGCCAGTACATTGGTATCTGACAGTGTTAAAAGATCGCCATATTTAAATGCTGTAGCGGTTGGCACCTTGGCATTGGCACGACGTAATTTTTCATTGTCCAGGATCAGCCGTTTTGATGTGACTGAAATAGGCGGTACATAGTGAATAGCCATGAATTATTTCCCCTTTTGTTCTGCAAATGCTTGTGCACCAGAAGTGAATTTGTGAGTGTCGGTATTATTCGACTGGCCACCTTGCCCCGGATTAGCTTGGTGGCTAAACAGGTGAGCAAATGCTGGATTCACACTTGGTGTTTGTTGTGCCTGTGGTGTAGCTGGCGGCTGTTGGCTACCTGCCGAGAACTGACGAAGTTGCTTAGCCGTGAAGGCAAAAACTGAATCGTCCATATTGGTATAAGCTGTTTTATCTTCAGCACTAAACTGTGTTTTCAGCTCAGTTTCTAAAGCTGCAATTTCATCAGCACGCTTTTGTGCTTTGAATTGCTTAAGTTCAGCTAGGGCATCATCACGCTCACGCTCTGCCTGCTCTTTGGCCTGTTGTGCTTTTTCTAATTCGGTCACGTTGGTGTCCTCTTTGGTTGGGTTTGGATTGGCTTTGCCCGAGAAGGCTTTAATTGATGTGTTGCGATCAGCACCAGTCGAGCAGATCGTAAATTCACGAATACGGTTTTGACGGAAGATGGTGATTGGGCCTTCAAACGACTGACCATTTACAGTGACCGTTTTGCCTTGCGAAACTTCCTCAATAGATCCCGGATCAATCATCATCGACATTTGGAATGGAAAACCGTCATCAGAGTCCTGGACAATTTCCTGTGCTTTGGCGTTTGTAAGGAAATCACCAGATACATCAATCTTTCCATTTGTATCCACGGTTTGAACGACACCAATTCGACTTGAGCCGAAGTGTTCTTCAAGTAAGGCTGTCGGCTTATCAATCTCAATTCCATCAAGATCAAAGACCACACCGGAGCGCCCCCAATACCAGTGACCATCTACACGACCACCGGCATAAGCAGTGCCTTTAAATTTCCGTTTCTGCCCTTCCTCGGCTTTGGGTACCTCAATCGCAGAGGCATTAAATAAATACTTCAGCCGCTCTTCATTTGGATCTGGCATTTTTCATGCTCCATAAAAAACCGCCCAGAAGGCGGTCATATTCATTTTAAAAACTAATTCAACAAAGGCTTTAGTGTATAAACCATCTGCCCTTCAACCACCTCAATCGAAACCACCTCAAAAGACAATCCCATTGGCATGAGAACGCCGTTGCCAGCATTCAACATATCCAGATCAATACCTAAACCTTTTGCATTCTCAATCTTGATTACGATATCTGAAGCTGTATCAGCCATTAACAACGGCGCATTAAACTGGATTGTCTGCCCTACCTGATACGCAGCTACCTGCTGAAGTGTCGCAGCACCCACCACAGTTGAAGCCGTATTGCTTGCCACAGTCTGAATAGCTGCCATATCGGTACTAAGCCAGCGTTTAAGCACATCATCAGCCAGAGAGCTTGTAGCAGAGTTTAAGTAGCTGGTCAGTGCGGCATCATTGCCCTGTACATAGTCCAAGAAAGTGCGAATCGCACTTGGCCGAATACTTGGATTTAGTGGGATCACCGTATTAGCCACCGTGTCGAATAGATCCCGGGTTTTAGCATCCATCGGAGCAAACAGACTGGTGAGCTTTTTACTCGCCGTCCATTCAGCCTTAATGACCTCTTTCTGCTCGAGGAGATATTCTTTATCTAAGGATGAAGCACTGATCTTTTTATCTACCAACGATTCAAGTTCACCAAACTGCAATGGATGAGAACTCCAATCTAAGGCTTCAGCTATTTCTGGCAACTGATCATCTGGCGTAATGCCGTATTTCAATGCCTGCTTCTCAGTTAAGGCAATCACGGTGCACCGGCAACGAAAGCCCAAGGGCGGATAGTGTGTCAGCCAGAATGAATGATCAATCGGCAGTACGATACGATTCAAAGCTAAATGAGCAGGACGCACCCGACTATCATTGATAGCCGAATACATCAAGTAAGGTCGTTTAGCTTTATTCCGTTGCTGCTGTTGCCATCGTCCATGTCCATAAGCATTTTGGATATTGGTACGAAATACATTATCCAGATAGTGCTTTGGCAGAATGATTTCAGATTCTTCAATGAGCTTCTGGAAATCTTTAAAGGTACCGCCGTCGGCAATGGATTTATTCACTGCCTTGATGACAGTCTCAATTTGCTCAAGACTCGATAGAAAACTAACCGTAGTTGCCATCTGCCGGGTCTTTAGATCCATTGAATAAAACTCATCAGGCAGCACGATTTTTTTACTGTGAGCAAACCGAAGTGCCTCAAGGAATGTGACTGGTTGCATAACTTACTTCCCATTTTGCGCCGTCACATACCCCAGCACATCCGCAGCATACAAAGCTTGGTCCAGATTGGCCGTGAACTGCGTCTGAGTTGCACCAGGTATTAACTGCATCAAGTTATAAGCCAGAGTTTCAGGGCTATCAGACTTGAATACCAATTCCTTGACCTGATCCGTTTTTAATAGCTGCAATTCATCCTGACCATCAGTCAGTTCTTCAACTTCCTGCTGTTCAGGTGAAAGTTTGCTTGCTGATGCCTTAAAGCTGAATGCCTGACGAGGTAATGCGGTGAATTGATTGAAACCTGTTTGTGTTTGCTCAACCAGATCCCCATCCTGCAGTCCGTACTCACGAATAAAATAATCTTTAGAAAGGTTGGCCCCAGCATTCTTTAAATGAACATCACGCTCAGCCTGATCCTTATTCAGCGGTTTTGGCTTTTCACCAAGCATTACTTCATAATCACCCCAACCGTTTAAAGCGCATAGAGCATTGACCACAGCCTGTAAAGTTGGTGTGACAAGCCTAATATCAGATTTAAGCTTATCCATTCGTACATTTTCATGCACTTGACCAAGACTGTAGCTTCCCTTCCCATCAGTCCCGCTGGTAAGTGTCTGCCCTAGTACAACTTTCTGGATCTGACGAATCAGCTGATTATTAAATGCCTCAAACGCTGCCCCTGCTGAACCGTTTGTTCCTGGTGCGGAAAGAATCTGAACATCATCATCTGCATCAATCGACAATACGCTTTGAGCATGAGCAGTTAACAAGGCTTTGCTCATATCATCAGTTTCAGTATCTTTGCACTTACCCAGTAAGATTGGTGTTCCAAAACGTTCGAGGAATTTCGCCCAGAATTTGAAGCCATTCTGCTTAAAGAAGAATAACCAATACAGCGTGGCTAATAGCGCTTTACCATATGGCTGTTCGTATGTGGCTTTACGGCGTGTTAAGAAGAATTTGAATGCTTGATCTACCTCATGCTCTGCATTGTTTCCATCCTGACGATAGATTAGCCGACCATCATTCTTAGGCTCAAACCATTGCATCGGTTTTTCACCAATCCATTGCAAACCAATATAACCTTCCGACTTTAGCTCATATACAGCTTCCTGAACCGAGTACCCGAAGAACAGTGCACTCATGGCAGCAGTCGCAATTTCATGGAACCATTCTTTCAGGATGAGATTCAGCTTTTCCGCTTCATCCGTATCATTTGGTTCAATTCGCAATGGCGTTGCTAAAAGTGCATCAATCCGTGTTTCAACTACTTGTGCAATCTCGTCATCATCAAGCAGTACACGCAATCTGTGGCGTGTAATTCCAGCTTTGCGCAGCACTTCATCGGTATCTGGTTGCTTGCCAAAGTTCACCAGAAACTGAGTGACTGCTTCTTGAGTGTATAAATTGCCGTAAGACAAAGCCTTCTTTGACGCTTTGTCCTTTTTAGACTTTGCCATGTTTTTTCCTTATCAATAGGTTCGAGTACCTGCACCTGCAGGTTTTTTCCGTTTTCGCTCACGGATATCACCAAAGCAAATCATGACGCCGTCTGCTCGGTTTGGAGATAAAGCCCCGTCTGGTTGCTTATTGACTAGGATTTTGCCTGCACCATTCTTAGTATAAGTAGGCTGTGAAAGCTCTCGCTTGAGCTGTTCAAGCTCCTGCTTGTTTATATCTTTGGTAGAGAGCGAAATAAGATTGTCTGGGTCATATTGCATACCTTGTAAGGCTCGATAAGTATTCTGAAATCTTATGCGCAGTGACCACCACATCTGAGCTTTAAGATTGGCAAAGAAGTCTACATTTTTACGCGCCTCAACCATTTCCTGCTCCGGGTTGTGCACCGCACCTGAGCCTCGGAATGGATTTGCTTCGATCTCCGGAATACCTTTGGATCTATTCTGCTCATTAATGACTCGGGCATCACCACGTACACCAGCACCAAGACCATCGGCATCGTAATAAAACGAGTTCAAACGTAGATCAAGACAAGCATCAATAGCTTTCTGAGTCGTGCCAAAAATGTCATCACCAACACCAGACCAGGTATCCAAATACTGCAGTACGATGCCATGACGTGCAGCAAAAGAGTTTTTATCCTTACCCTCATCTGCCACATCAAGCGCGCCCATACGTTCGCCTGAAGGCTGAATATCTAATTCAAGATGAGCATCAACGGCAGCTTGTACCCATGCTGATGGAATCAACACACCTTCTACCGAGGCGGCATAATCAATATCAACCTCTTGAGCTAAAACAATGTCATCAAGAGTGGCTAATTGTTTTTCATACCAGGGGTAAATTAATTTGCCATTAAACTCGACCTGCCAGTTCTTATCTGGGTTATCACGCCATGCCATCGTAAAAACGGCGTAACGACCACTAAAACGATCCTGGTGAAACTTGTCCCCAATACCGTTTGGAGTTGATCCCTTGATATGCACGTTGGTGTTTTGAGAAATTGCGGCGTCTACAGCTTCTTGTCTCTCTACAAATGCCCATTCATCCAGAAAGTACATTGTGGTACGACCACCACGGCCAATGTTGTCACCAGCTTCACCAGTGACGGTTGCGCCGTTGTCCGGGTTAATGATTCGCATGTAGTTGTCATGCACTTTCTCAACAAAGCCTTTAGGCTTCATCCAGTCCGGCAATTTGGAAAACATATCCCTGAATTTGTGCAGTAACGTTTTTGGATCGCCTTTCTTATCCACCAGATCTTCTTTACGGCTACCGACGCCACCAGCAAAACCTTCAACGAATAACCACCGATGCAAATAAAAGCCCAGGACTACATAGCTCATCCCTTCATCACGACTTTTTTCAATTAAGCCATGGGTCTGGGTACTTTCACGTTCAATCAGCCAATCAACGAGTTCAACCTGACCTGGACGCAAAACAAAAGGAATATTCGCCGGCAGTCCAAAAGGCATGCCCCGTGGATCATAAGTCCATACCCAGTGATTAAACCAATGAGCCGGATCATTCTTACATTTGTAGATTTCAGCCTCTCGACTTAGTTCATTCTGCTCTATCAGCATCCGGTAGTAATAGCGCCGTTTCATCTCTTCAATGATTTCAGGCAGACGTGTATTGATCGTCCACTCTTTAATTAGTGGCGCTATATCTTCGATTGCATAAGTCATAACTTGCCATTAATTGCTAAACGCGAAAGCTCTTGCGCCGTCATGCCAGCAAGCTGTTCAGGTGTATATTGAGGAAGATTTTTAGTTTCTTGCTGAATAGGTCCGCCGTCTGGACCAGTGATTTCCTGCTTTGTCACACGGCCATCTGTTTCTTGGAATGCCTGTTTCAGCAGATTTTGTTTTGCCCGTTTATTTTTTCCAGAATCCTCATACATCTTCTGAAGCTCCATAAGCCGAAACGCTTTATTTGCAATCGCAATATTCTCAATATTTGCTCTGAAGTCTCTGCGCGTATCCTCAAATAGCTTCTTTAAAGCCTTACTGATTCCCCTGCAAGTGGCTTTGGTTGGATCATAAGAGGCTACCTGCTGACGATCAATTTCAATCCCATATCTCTCCCTTACAGCATCTACTACTTGTTGAGGTGTTTCAAAGCAGGCAAGAGACTGAACTATAAACATTTTTACAGGCTCTTTTAGGGTTGCCATAAACTCACCTTTGTAAGAGTACGTAAGGGTAACTAGGCAAAAAAATTAACCAATCACACAGTTACCACAACACGCAGCAATATTCGTTTCAGATACAAACGGCGCATTCTTGGCAATTTCCAGAAGCCGTTTTACAGATTCGTCTGCACCCCATCGTTTCGTTTCACCAAAGAACACTTCAACATCATGGCCAGCCAAATAATGCTTAGGTAAGCCAGTATGGTCGCTATAAATGATCTCACCATCTTCATCACGTTCAACTCCGATGTGATACAACTCATGTTCAATCAGTCGACAAAACTCACGATCTGAGGCTTGCTCACAGAATGCAGCATCAACCGTAATCAGATATTGTGGTACAAAGCCGAACCAATCTCGCATCTGTTGTTCCTGGCGTGCTTTCTTCCAGCCACCTACGTTAAACATGACCTTTTCACATTGCCCCAGCACCATACGTTTTTTCGCTACGGCGGCAGATGAAGCCCATGCGAATGCAAGGAACTCTTCATTGTCATGGAGTAATTCAGCAATATGATCATGATCCGGGTTATGTAACTCACCACCTAAAGTAAGCCAGTTATTCATGACCCATTCTTTAAGCTCTGGCGCAGGTGCCAAGCGAATGGCTTCCTCTTCCTCAGCCTGATCAATCAGCTCCGTCGGCGGGAATGGTCTGAATTGTTCCATAAGATGCCTTTAAATTTCTAAGCCACTGTACAGCCCGATTAGACGATGAGATATCTGGGACTTCAAAACGGTGATAGCGATAACCCATTTCTTCAGCATGGTCATAACGATCTATACTCCAAGCTTTGGTGGCCAGCTTACCCTTACGTCCACCAGACCAAGGACCACCAGCAATTTCTATCAGGTATCGATATTCGATAAGGTGCAGATCAAAACGCCAATACTTGGTGCTTTTGAAGTGAAAGTATTCTTCGTACTTAATTTCCATTCGATCAAGAATTTCTTTTAGTCGATCGAATGCTTCTAAGTATTTTTCATTGGCTCTGGGGAGCGGTCTGTTACGAGGTTTCTTCTTAGGTGGAAGCTTATTGGTTAGAATTTTATAGGCATTAAGTTCCATATTTCACCTATAAAAAAACCACTTATTAAAGTGGTCTTAAATATTTAAATATAATTTCAATCCTGCTAAAAATGTATTTTTAACTGCTTTTCTAATTCGGATGATATATTTTTACTAGAATGGATTGCCCCATCAATTAATAAGTCTTTCTTCTTTGACTCAATAATCATACTTGGATTTTCAATCACGGTATCAAAAGTGATGACCTCATGGTAGTCAGAATAATATCTATTTAAGTTTTTCTTTATATCTTTGACGAATTGAGAATTTTTAAAAACTGAGGTTATAGGGCCCCCACAAGGAAAATTGTCAATTTCAACTTTAATGAAAGTCAAATACAGAGAAACTTTTTTTCTATCTTTTTCTAACTCTACTTTACCTTTTGGTTCGCTAAGGTCGTGCAACATAGAATCAATAAATTTCTCATTATTTTTAATAATAAGATCATTAATAGATTTAATAGATTTCATTAGCATCATTTTATGCTGTCTAAAAATAAAGAAGTAGAGGCTGGATATAGCACCTATAACAGTGAAAAATATTCCAGCATATTTATTAATATCAAATGACAACCAATAAGAAAATACTAGTAATATTAATAGGTTAAAAATAGTTAGATAATTTGTCATGCGCGTTTAATATATTGAAAGATTCTGTCCTCGATCAATTCTTTAAGCTCAACATCTACCAATATTTGAAGATGCGCTAAAATTAACTCTTTATTAATACCAGCACGTACAAGTCCACCAAATGCTTCCTCCAAGAATGAGGAACCGGCCATTGATACATTATTAAAATCAAGAACTAATATTTGATTAGAGGATTTAGTTAGGTTAGAAAAAAAGGGATATAAGACTTTTTCTCTAAATACTTCTCCACTGAATTCTCCATCCGTCTTTTTTCGCCCCATAGGTCTATGATGAAATTCGTTCCCAACATCATAAATAACTTTATCCATTTTAGGCATCTCTCAGTAGACTTCGATTTGTAAGATTCAGTGGTAATGACCAACTGACGGTAGTACCTTGAATGGTATCAGGATAATCCTTTGGGCCTGCCTCAGAGGACCATGCACCATTTCGGCTAACTACCATTACTTTTGATCCATCCATATCACGCTCGACCTGCATGATATCAGTAAAGCCTTTACCTCTGTAATCTAGACCTGTAGCAGATTTGTGCAATTTCGTTGCTAATTCAATCAACTGCGAATCCTTCTTGGACAAATAAAGATCATTTAAGTTCATCATCTTTTCTTTCCAAGTAACAGGTACTGTAGCAGGAATAGTTTTTCCAAGATCAGATAGAACTATATAACAGCTCTCGCTCTCAGGATCTATGGCGAAAAATAATAACCATTTTTTATAATCATCAAGTGGATCATATGCATGATTAATTACATTTGTAATAGCTTCGGAAATTGCATTATGAAGAATCATCTTACTTTTTTTATCTTTCACAATTTTATTAATTTGATCCTCAATTTCATCATACTTATCACCTAATTCTGCACTAACACCTTCAATTATGTGCCAGCGCTCAACAATTTGTAGTAATTTGGTTGGACGATATTCAGCAACCTTCATTAGTTTATGGATACCTAACTTTGATAACATGGCACGAACCGTCGTAAAAGACGAGGAGCGACCTTTAATATTAAGTTTATTACAAAGTTTATCCAATTTATGTACAAGATAAATTGCACCATCTGGATACAGTAACTCTACATTTCGAAAATCAAGAAATATGGGTTTTTTTGTAATATCTCTAATATGAATATGCTTTAAAGCTTTTAAAAGTTTAGCCCTGTAAGCAGGCTTTGCGATTGAAATAATTTTTGGAAATTTTACGATTATTTCCTTGTCGAAACAAACTCTAGGAGATTTAACTCTTTTTTTTAAATTTCGGTCTCGAATATTCAAACGAATTTGTCTGAGAATTAATTTTTGACTAGGCTTTCTCACAAATTCTGACTCTTTTTAACTTTTCAGTAAGATAATATAAATTTATAAAAAATCAATCTTTTAAAAATTTAAGATTATCAATTTGCTTAATATTTACTCAAAATTAAATCCTAATAGTAATAAAAGCTGCATTATAGCAGCTTTTATTTTTCACCCTCGCGCCTCTCGACCAAGCTCATCTTCAGGAACTCTATAACGCCAGTAGCGATCAGGTTTAACCCAGACAACATTATGCTCAGTTTTTTTCTTGAATGCGTTGTTTACACTTGGTTGCAACGCCACATTACCATCAGTATTTTCTTTTAACAGATCCATTTGGTTGTTCTTAACCAAGTAGTCCACTACATCTTCCTGATAAAGGCACCCATCTTTTTCAAGATTTTCAATCATCCATTGAATCACATCACCCAAATTTAATTTAAGAACTGGGAGTAGACCCCTCTTGCTGCTCCTCTTTAACCAGTACCAACTCACTTTTATAGAAGAAGCCAGATTCCAATTTCTTTCCAGCGAACCACTGACAGCGATATTGCCCATGATTTATGCCTGTTGTCATAAGTTTGTTTACAGACATATCTGGACCACCTGCTACAGACTTAACCACACTTCCTACTACAAATTCTTGATTATTTTCGCTACTCATCTTTTTCTCTTAAGGTACTAATGAAATTAATACTTTGGGTTAAATATAAGTAATTCAAGATATAAATTAAACAATTTTAATATAATACGTTACGCAAGTTATTAATGCGTTCTTTCAACTTAATCATGATGCCGTCAATTGCCAGCAGCTCATTTCGCGTTAATCCGGCCCGACTGAGATTCTGATACTTAGACAGCTCAGCACTGCAAAATTCTAAGTCTTGTTTAGCTTGTACTTTATCTGTCATGGGTACCACCAATAAGAAAAGAAAAACCCCGACAAATTAATGACGGGGTTTGAGTCGTAATACGTTCGACAAAAGGAAAATAGCAATATATTTCAATAAAAAACCCGTTTAACTCTCTCCAATTAAACGGGCTTGACTTGCGTCACAACGTCTTTCTTCTTTTGCAGAGCAACTATATTGCTTAAATATTACAGCTTTATGAAACAGCTCTTTGCTTGAGTGATTGTTATTCAACTTCTTTCAAACAATCACGACACACCTTGATTTCTTCATCATCAATCGTGTGATCAATCTCGGTTGCACCATGTAGGCCGAATAAGCACATCAGTAATCTAAGCATGATTTTACTCCTGGACAATCAAGCAATCATGTCGCAAGAAATGTCAGTTATTTTCACTTATAAAACATAAATTTATAATATTCATTGCTGAAATAATGTCATTAACTTTGTCGAACTAAGCAAGATTCCTTCCTGGTTAATCAACCATTTTAACTTGGTATGATTACACTAGTATTTCTCAGGGCAATAAAAAAGCCCACCATTTGGCGAGCTTTCCTTGATGCTTAAGCCTATTTTTGACATTTCACGTTAAACTGGTATTCGTCTTGAGTGACCTTAATTTTAATATTTTTATATTTTCGTTTGTTTGGATCCATTGCCGAGCCAGCCACTTCCTCAAAAAAGCTACGATCATTCATTAGCTCGCCATACGCTTTATAGCCTAATAAAATCTTTTCAGGCTTTTTGCCTTCAGCCACTAATTTACCGAGAGTATCTTCTAGTTTTTTAACAGTTAAAATCGCCATTTCAATTAGAGCTCAAAAACAAAAAGGCATTATCACTTAATTTTATGAATAAATAATGTCAAAAAAGCCCACCTTTCGATGAGCTTTAATGACTTGGTCTCGGTTGAACCGTAATACGACCAGTATAGTGAAACTATACCTCGGTTTCCGGAATAATGGAATCCCTACGCTTCAAATTCTTTATAAGTATTTTTTCGATAACTTTTAATGGTTTTTGCTGCCTCATCAATTGCATTCTCAATAGCTAAAACCATAAGGTTTTCATATTGCTTCCATGTTTTACGATAGCACTCAGCATCCATCTGCCAGCTACGCAGACCTGCATAATACAATCGACCTTGAGCTGTAAAATTATTCTCCAAATCAGGATTAAGAGAAAAGTCTATTACCATCCGTGCAATCATTGATGCCATCTCATCAATGGTCACTTTGGCAGGATCTCGTCTTTTTTCCAGCTTTGCATTTGTAGACATGATGAGTGCAAGGTGTGACTGCACATGTCTATAATCCATTTCGGATTTGCCTTCAAAGACAATCAATGCTGTAACTGACTTAGCAAGCTGCGTTTCCATGGATGCCACCGCACCAAGACGATCTTGATAATCCAGAGGCTTCTCATTAGTCCCATGTACCACAGGCTCAAAGTTAGGTGACTTTGCTGTAGTACCCCGAATCAACCATTCAAACTGTTCAAATTTTTCAACCATCGCATTCATCCTAAATCCCCTACCATCTTCTCTATTTGCTGGATCGCGTGACCTGACTTCACTTGATCTGTACTAAACCGTATTACTTGAAAACCCATCATTGTTGCGGCGTTATATTTTTCCATGTCCCCGATATACCCCTTGCCTCTGGTATGCCTTCCTCCACTCCAGATCCCACCTTCAACCTCTACCAAAATCTTTTTATCAATTAAGTGAAAATCTGCTCTCCATTTCCGCTCAGGATGAAAGTAAAACTCCTGCTCAAAGTTAATTTTTAGAGCTTTAAGTTCTCTGGCCAACTTCGCTTCAAACTCATTCGATACCTTTTCGCCTTTCACCTTAGGGCGTTTGGAGCGCCCTTTCGGCTTGGTAGCCTTAACCATCTTCTTGTATTCAGCGATTGAGTAGCTGGTCATTCACCCCACATCCTCAACACAACGGCGCCAATTGCCATGAAAATAAACATCAATGTTTTGTTTAGATCCTTCACGCCGCCACCTTCACTGTGAAAATCTGCTTAGTCTTTTCAGTTACGGTGAAGCCTGCAGGTGTAGCGCCATCTCTCTGGATATATCCAGCATGCTCCAACTGACCTAAATAACGCTGTACAGTGCGACGATTACCCTCCATTAGTACCATCACATCAGAAACGCTTGTTTTGCCCCGTTTAGCCATCATTTGACGCAATATACGAATCATTTTCTCGCCTTGGGTTACGGCATGCATCGATGGGCACCAATCCATGGTTTGAAAGTCATATTCTTTTGACATGATCAGTGACCTCCCAATTGCTCACGAATAACCTTAGGCACCTTCACCCCATCCATCTCGCATTTTTCCAAGTACGACTCAGGGTTTTCAAAAGGATCTGGCCAAGGATCAGCTATTGCAGTCGGCTGGCACTGGAGACGTTGAGGCTTTGGCACATGACGGTTTTTCACATTCATGCGTTTTTTAAGTTCTTCAAGCGCTTGTTGAGCCACTGCATTCGGCACGGGTTGATGATCAATATCATCAGGCTCCTTTGGTTCGGCCAATTGCTTAACTGCCTTTAGTTCTTCATCAGGTTCGCCACGCTCTTTCGCTTCTGTGATCAGTCTCTTGTAAACACTGCAATACACGTTATGCACAGTATCGGTAGGCTTTAAGCTGCCATACGGCCCAACCACTGCATAGAATGCCTCCTGGGCAATACGATTGATGCGACAAACACGGTTTGATTTCTCGTAGTTCAAAGCTTGCAACCATGCTTCATCTGGAGTCTGATATTCATAAACACCTTTGCACCAGTTCTTGAACTCAGGAATTGATGGCGGCCATTCAGCTGTATCCAAACGTTTTAAGCCGCGAAGAAACTGCTCATAAGTTAGGCCTGAAAGTTTTTCGACAAACTTCTCAATAACCTGACCTTTCTTGAGACCTGACCATTGATCAGTAAATTTCTTGCCGTACATGAGAAGCATGTCTTCAACCAGCTTGCGTGCATCCGATTCGCTGAATTGCTGGAGGGCCTGAGTATTTTCATGTTGAGCTAATTCATTACGCATATTTACCGCCCTCCACTTCGTGCACATCACGCATCGCAGGCTGATCATCACCGCCGATCTCAGACATCCAGTCGCTTACTTCGCTCTGGGTGCGACCTGCTGAATTTGAAAAAGACTTTTGTTTTTTAGGAAGAGACTTAGCTTCACGTAGACGGCGTACTTCATCCTTGTTGTTTTGAATCCAGGTAAACCATTTCACCAGCCATAAGCTTGGGGTGTTCTTGCTATCCGACTTAGCTGAGAAGAAATCACCGAAGTTTGTAAACATGGCAATCAGATCTTGTTCAGGTAGACCAGGATTACGCTGCTTTCCAAGTTCTATGAAATCGTAATGAATTGGATATACATGTACGCATTCAAGAATCGAATAGCGTTTGTGATCCTCAACTTGATATTGAGAAAACTGAATCGGTGGAAAAGAATTTTTTTCTTCGCACGCATTACTACTATCAATATTAGTTAATGGTTTTTGGTTAACGGTTAATGGTTTATGGTTAAGGTTTTTTTGGGTTTCAATTTCAGAACCCAAATTAACCGGCTGGGTTTCTTCTGGGTTTTTAGGTTCGCCACTTTCTTCGCTACGTGGGTTTTCATCCGGCTTCTTTTTTGGCGGACGCCCACCTTTCTTGCCGTTTTCACGATTTTTGTCAGCATGAAGCTTATAAGCTTGAATTTCTGCATCACATCGTTTGTTGTGAAACCCATCTTCCTCTTCAGTAAAGAAGTCACCAAGCACATTTAAAACTGCCTGTTTCTCTTCTTCGGTTGTTGCACGTAACCGACGGAAAACCGACTGGGTTTCTTTGGGTAATGGACTTTCATTAAGATAATAAAAATCCAGAGCGCGTCGATAGAAACACTCCTCAAGTGTTGAGAGGTGAACTGTGTCACGCATGAAGTCACCAATATGGTGTAAATATTTATGCATTAGTTGCACCCCACCTTTAAATAAGCGCCGACTCGCTCACCTTCACGCTTTAATTCATCAAGCATGTCGTCTAAGCCAAATTGATTGTTTCGTTCAATCAGATAGTGAATAAACTCATTTTTCACTTCAGCCATTTCTTCATCGTGATGACATTCATGCTCTTCACATTCATGGGTCTCACATTCAAGACATTCATACTCAAAGCCGCTTTCTTTCATTTCATCGGCAATCGTATTTAAGTCAGAACCACTAGATGAAGATATGAAGCCAAGAACATCTTCTAAAGTTATGCTCATGCTGCCACCTGCTGTGCTTTACGCATCTTATTGACTAGGCCTGTAATACGAGTCAGGCCAAAAGCAGTGACACGCATGTGCAAGAACACACGCTCTTTGCCATCGTTGCGATTTGTGATTACTGGTGATGTACGGTTGGTGAATACGCCATTAATGACATACTGGGCATGTGGTTGAAGCTTGCGATCCGAGTCGCGGTAAACCCACTTTCTGTCAATCAATAGCTTGATTAGGTCTGATTCTTTAATACCGATTGTTTTGGCACATTCACGCAGGCAATAAGTATTGGATGTATCAGCAATGACTTCTAATGCTTCAGCCTTAGGTGCAAGTACTGCTACTTTTTCACTTAACTCAATGTTGAGCTTGGCTTGGACTTCGATTGCTTGAAGTAGATGTGCAGGATTGGTGATGTCAAAACTATTTTTAGCCTTAAGCGCGTCTTCCATCGAAGTCATGCGGTCAAAAACTCGAGCCTGTAACTCATAGCTATATGACATAGCCATCAAGCAGGCTTCGCGTTTTGGGAAGTTGTAGATATGTCGCGTGTTGTTGTTGCCGTAGTTTTGCGTTCCGATAAATTTCGGAGCGTGATTATCCCCTAAAACACCTGGGACTTTCCGCATAAAGTCATCATGACGAAGTTCTTTATATGGCTTCTCTACAGTGGCAGTTTCTTTGCGAAATTTATTAATGAAATCAACAATCTCAGGTGATGACATTGTTACTTCGTTTATGTTAAAATTTCCTTGTGTTAACATATTCATTGTTTGGATCTCCAACGATTTAAACACCGAAAAGCCTGACCTCGACCGTCAGGCTTTTTCTGTTTCTGGGTTATTGATACAAGCCTGGACTTGTTTATCCAGCTCAGCCAAAACAACGTGCATTTGGTGAATTACTTTTGACATATCACGCACTTCACCTGGAGTGATGCGGCCGTCAGCCATAATCTCGCGAAACGTACTCATCACATCCCCGCCACGCATCCCGACGCACAAAACCTTATCTGTAAGCGCCATATCGCGGCATTCAGGGATTTCGGGAAGGTTAATTGCAACCTTTTCATGCTCAGCAGCTAATGCTTGCAAAATACGAAAGTCACCAGTCAAAGCCATCAATTTAGAAGCCTCAGCAAGTGTTAGATGGTGAGTTTCAGTATTTGGGTTGATCTTGCTGTTTAGAACAGCGGGGCTTTTGATTCCCATACGTGGAGCTAATGAGGCTGAACCACCTGGGTAGTCACGAACTGTGTTGTACGCTGCATCTGTTATGTTCATTTTCCCTTCCTTCGAACGTATTTAATTAAAATCAAATGCTTAATAATTAATTTAAGCGGTTAATCGCGATGGCGTGGGTACTTCTCTAACAATCTTGTAGGAAATCCCTGGTATAACAGCCATGATTTTTCCAACAGAAGGATCTGGGATGTATTCACCCCATTGATTAATCGCTTGGGGAGTGATGCCAATTTCTTCAGCTAGGCGTGATGCATTTTTAAAATGATCAAGAGCGTCACTGGTTTTGATGAGTACTCTCATGCTCAATCTCGAAAGTATGCTTTATTATTAAAGTGTACTTTAATATATTTTTGCAAGCAAGCTTTATTAATATTGTTGTAAGCTGGCTTTAAATTTAAAGTGAATTTTAATATGAGTACTCTTGAGGATCGGATCAATCAGGCCATATCTCATTTTTTGTCCAAGAATAAACTTAAGAAACTGGACAGAGCGGCCATGGCTAAGTATTGCGAAGCATCTGTAGCTGCGGTAGGCCAATGGATTAATGGAAAAACAAAGTCGCTTGATAGCTTTAAAAATGCTAAAGCTGCTCAATTTTTAGGTGTGAATCCCCACTGGTTAGCCGGTGATCCTAAGTATGGAATGCTTGATGCATCAAGTGATCAGAAACTTGATAACAATATCGATCTATCTCAAAAAATTCCTATGGAAGGTTTTCCTGTACCTGTTATTTCATGGGTAGCTGCTGGTTCATTTGATCCTATTGAAACCGTGCTTAAAGATGTTGAAGTGGATGAATATCTTCCGCCAATAAGAGAATGTGGAAAAAATGGATATGGTTTAGTAGTGGTTGGAAATTCCATGAAGCCTGACTTTAAGCCAGGTGATCGTATCTATGTAAATCCTGATATTCAAACTTTCGACTTACATACCGATGATTTAGTGATTATTGCCTGCTGTGGTGAGAGTGAGGCTACGTTTAAAAAGCTAATTATTGAAGGCAGCGATAAGTACCTTCAGCCACTTAATCCAGATTGGCCTGAGCAAATTATTAAACTGACAGAAGATTGCCGCCTAGTAGGTAAAGTTGTCGGGTTGTATAGAAAAATTTAATTAAAAGTAATTTACCAATCAAGGTAAAGATAATATTCCAGGGGGAAACTATGGATAATTTTGTACAACGATTAAAAAATCATATTGAACATGTAAAAAAAGTAGGTGTCCACTGCTCAACGGAAGAGACCACGAAGCAAGCGCTGATATTACCTTTATTGGATATTTTGGGTTTTAATCCATATGATCCCACAAAAGTCCTTGCGGAATTTGCAGCTGATTTCCCGGGAGTTAAGGCAACTGAGCGTGTAGATTACGCACTATATTGCAATGGTCAGCCTGTAATGTTTATTGAAGCCAAGCCTTATGTTGCAAATCTAACCAATCATGCACCACAACTATCAAGGTATTTTAACAGCAGCCTAGGTGTAACTATTGGTGCTATTACAAATGGTCGTGAGTGGAGATTTTTTACAGATCTAATCAACACTAATGTTATGGATGAAAAGCCATTTCTAACAATTGATTTTACAAAAGCTGACCCTGAAGATCTGACACAGTTAGCGGAATTTAAACATGACAATTTTCATGCGGAAAAGTTAAGATTTTTTGCAGAAGAAAATCAATATATCCAGCAATTTAAAACTGTAATTAAGAAAAGTATTAATGAGGTTGATATTGATTTTGTAAGATATGTTGCACAACAAGCAAGCATACAACGCCAATTAAATACTAAGTTTCTTGAATCCATACAGCCATTTGTTCAGCAAGCGGTACAGCAAGCTATTAGTGATACAGTCGTTAAAGGCCTATCCTCTCCAACAATTATTACCGCACAGCCAATTGAGCAGAAACCAACTGAAAATCAGCCTGAAGTGAATCAAGCAATACCAGAGTCCGATTTTATTGTGCATCCCGACAATGAAAAAATCATCACCACAAAGGATGAGCAAGATTTACTGCGTATTGTGACGGAGTTATTCCCAGAAGTTGAGATTGAAGGGCGTGATACTGAGAGCTATTACTCTGTTCTATATCAAAATAAAACAAACAGATGGTTGTTTAGATACGATGTTAATCGTAAGCGTCCTACAATTCAATTCAATGTATCAATAGATGAATCTCGTAAAACTGAGCTTGAGCGCGCTGGTCTAGAACTTCAAAATAATGGACAAATTTTTCTAGAAAAGCCGGAACATATTTACAGAATGGTGGGTATTCTTAGAGATAGTCTTGAGTACTGCATGAATGATGAGAATTTCAAGCGTGCCCCTAGTCAATAAATATTTATAAAAGCCGCTATATGCGGCTTAGGTTTTATCAAGATGTTGAATATGGTAGCTCCCCAAAAAAGAAGGAAAGCATAATGATCGCAACACTTAATAAATCCAAAACTGCGCTAACAATTAATCGTCAAGAATTTAAATTGGCATTAGGTAAAATCGGTGAAGGGATTGATAAGCAAATAGCTTCGCTTAAGAAGGCCAAGCAAAGCTATGACGCTGCTGAAATAGCACGTGAGGTCATTAGTGAGGCAAATATCTTTGAAGCTATTATTGAGGGCTTTAACGAAGCAGAAGAGACCAATCTAAAGCTGATTGACATAACCAATCTTGAAGTGGCACAAGGGTGGATAGATGAATTTTTAGAAAAGTATTCTGCGCTATAAATCCCTCAATCAATTTTTGTTGGCTGAAGAAGGAAAATTGGCCAAAAGATGGTTGATAAGAAAGAATTAACAAAAGCCAATATATTCAGCTTTGTCTAAATTGATAGAATCGCCGTTTTCTACAGAAAACTTAAGATCAATAAGGATTGAAGTGAATACGCAATATGGCTTACCCAAACTAAGTAAATACAGTGAACTAAGTAGTGATGAACAAGCGGCAATCCATCAAATGCTTATCTCTTACGTACGTTCAGATCAACTTTACAATATTATTCTGACCCATAATGCTGAACCTTATGATTTAGTGAAAATTGTAAGTATTGGTTTTGAGAATAGAGAAGCTGCTATCTGGGTTCATTTCGAAACTATTACTGCTGAGAGATTGACTATGCCTCTCGATTTTATTTCAAGCATAGAAGTCTGTAATTACGAAGGATTTTAAATACAGAAACCTGAGGCGGCCTGAGTTTAGTTAGGTTGTCTCAGAGTGCTTAAAGATTAAGTACTAGTGACTAAGGATAACTACAAAGAGAAAGATGCTATTCAGTGCTCAAGCTTTCTTACTTCTGAAATATTAAATCTTTATATTAGACTTAAGACCTCTCATGACCGGGTCTGTAATAACTAAGTAAAGCATCACTAACCCGCTATCCGCGGGTTTTCTTTATGTAAGGTAAGTGTAACCTTATCTTTAAATGTTACATTATAACAATTAATATAAAGATACCTATGATTCATAAATAGAAAGGTAAGTATCAATGAAATATTTGTTAGGCGCAGCATTGTTAGGATTGGCGATTACTGGCTGCACTTCAAATCCAAAAAACGAAGTGGTGCAAGAAAAAGTTGTGAGCAATACTCCGGCTGAAACTCAGGTAATTAACTTTACTGGTCCAATGGATCTTACAGTTGAATTGAAATCTTCGGATAATTTTGAAACTGCAGAAATGACAGATAATTCTGGCAAGGTTTATCACCTTAAACGAGCTATTTCAGGAAGTGGTATGCGTTTGGCCAATGATGACGGCGTTTCAATTCACTTCAAAGCTGGTGAAGGTATTGTAGAGTTTATGAAAGACAAACCTATCAGTATTACTGAATACAAAAAATAAGATTATTGTTCTAGGACAACCTACCCCAGTGGTGGGTTGTCTTTTTATTATATGAAGTAATATTCCTATCAGTTTAAAATTATAATATATGACGCTGTAGTCTAAAAATTGTTTTTTCATATCTCTCTTAGCACAAATACGGACTAACTTAATGAATAATATTAACTTTAAGAATTTCGAAGAGGCTGGCCAAGCTATTTTAAAATTCTTATCTCAACGATTTGGATTTAAGTTATGGATGATTACCCGTACTGAAGGTGATGACTGGATTGTCTTACTAAGTGAAGATAATGGCTATAACGTTAAGCCAGGACAAGTATTTCGATGGGCAGATTCGTTCTGCTCGCACATGGTACAAAATAATGCACCTCGCATTGCCCCTTACTCGCCCGACGTTCAGGTTTACGTAGACGCACCTATAAATCACTTAGTCCCAATTAAAGCCTATATCGGCCAACCTCTGTATAAAGAAGATGGGTCCCTTTTTGGCACTCTCTGTGCAATCGATCCTGAACCTCAATCTAAAACTCTGGTCGAGGAAGCTCCATTATTTGAGCTGCTAGCACAAGTGCTTAGCTATAATATTCAAGCTGAATTAAAAGCCGCTGAGTACATACGTAAAGCTGAACGGTTTGAAATGGAGGCATTGTCCGATCCCATGACTGGCCTTTTTAACCGTCGTGCTTGGGACCAGTTAATTGAATTAGAAGAAAAGCGCTGTAAGCGATATGGTCACCCTGTTGCTATTCTCATGATTGATCTTAATGACCTCAAAATCACCAATGATACTTTAGGACATGCTGCAGGTGATGAGCTCATTCAAAAAATGGCTTTAACCCTCAAAAACACTGTACGCAATAATGATATTGTCGCTCGTCTAGGTGGTGATGAGTTTGCTGTACTTAGTATTGAAACCAGCCGAGAAAATGCGGATAAACTTGCAACCAGAATTCAAACTGCTATTGCAAAAGCTGGCATTAGTGCTGCAATTGGTTTTGCAATGCGAAATCCCACATACGGTCTATCAGCAGCTATCATAGAGGCAGATGAAAAAATGTATCAGGATAAAGCCCTAAGCAAATCACCTGAAACTAATTAATAAAAAACGCGAACCCGACGCGGCTCAATAAGCAGGAAGCTATATGATATTGGATCGAGAATTACAGCTTGAGTTGTTAAGTAAGATCGCAGAGTGCTACCCATTTGTATGGACTGATTATGAGCGAAAGCCAGATAGTGCTGAGTATCATAAAATTGCTATCAATTTGAACTATCTCAAGGGTCATGGCCTTCTTACCGAGAACTCCACCAAAGTGGTGCATAGTAAATCTGGAGATGGTGGTGGCTCCATTCTTATCATGAAGCCGGAAATCACAGAAAAAGGCTTGGATTTTCTAAAAGATGATGGTGGTCTTTCAGCGATTTTAGGTGTAGTAACTGTAAGGTTTGAGGCTGATACCATTCGCACTATTTTGCAATTAAAGGTGGATCAATCCGATTTATCGCCTGCTGATAAGCAGAGATTACGTGGTTTGCTTCAAGAGCTGCCCGCCGAGAATATAAAACACCTGTCAACGAAAATTGTGGATGTGGGTTGGGATAATCTGGGCTCTCTAATGAGCTTAATTCAAAGCAGCCTTTTTTAGCGATATTTTTAAATTTCAAATAACCAATCGGCTTATTGTAATCGCCTACTGGCACAAAAAATTCAGGCACATCTTCTTTTATGTGCTCCAGGTAAATCTGGGTTGAGCCGGGATGAAGCCGATCTTCTATTAAAACAAGCGTTTCTAATTTCATAAAAATACCTTGCCGCATACCCGAGCGGCTCTTGGATCGGGTGGAGAAAAATATGGCAGAAACAAAATGCGGTAGCTGTGGATCGCACAGCTTTGAGCTTTCAAGCCAAAACTTGGGCAAGTCAGATCTTTTGTTTTGGTTTGTACAATGCTCCAATTGCGGGGTTCCTATTGCGGTAATGGAACATAACCATATTGGTATTAAACTAGATCATATTGTTAAGCGATTAGATGATCTGGAGGCCGGAATTGGCTTAACTATGCAGTCTGTAAGCTCATTAAAAAAGAGTAAAAAATAACTACTCTCTACCAAGAGCACGAGAGCCATTAGAGTGGCCGTTATTGGTGCTAATTTTTTCAGTAAGTGCACGAAAACCGCTAACAGTAATCTCTTGGTTATCAAGCACAAAAGCTTCGGCAACTTTAATATATTCCTGTATAAGGGCATGGTCATGTATGCCTGAGGCAACATAAGCTTTATATAATTCAGCTCGAAATTTCTTCTTGCTCATTTTAACAAACTCCAAACAACCCATCCCTGTGATGGGTTTTCTTTTGTCTATTAAAGCATAAATTAAAGCAAAGTTTATAAATATAATTAAAGTATGCTTTACATAACCCATTTATTAAAGTATGCTTTAATTATCAAGTAAAAAGAAGCCCCAGCGTTGCTAGAACAACCTGGAGCGTGACCCATCACCCTACTGAGTGAAATTATTATGAACACAAAATTAACTCCACACAATAGCTTCAAGGTAACTCTGTTTACCGCTGCCTTAACTGTAAGCGCCTTAGCGTTTGCTCATCTTGCTGACTTTGGTACTGACCAGGTGGCACCAACTCAAAATATTCAATCTGAATATGGAATCGTCTCTTTAAAGATGCTCGACGATGTACACGGTGAAGCTGTCCTAAATCTGGATGGTTTCCGTTTGGAAATCACTTCATTTGAAGTTGAAGCACACCCGGATGATTACGGTGTACCAGGTTCCGAATTCACAAATATAGAAGTCGTTGAACTAGGTGAAATCAAGGTGTTCGATGCTAATGGCAATCCATATAACGACTTCACTGATCATCAAGATCACCGCGAAATCAATTCAATGATCGCCGGCTACATCATGAAGCACCGTCTGGTGGAGGTTCAGTCATGATTTTAAATTCTGCTGATCAAATTTTTGAAGCACTCCTGAATGGCCAATCGGTCTACTGGTGTGAGTGTGGCTCTGATGACTGGTCTCCTTTAAATGATCGAACTCAAATTAATTTTGTGGACCTTTACACTGGTTTCCTGCAATTCAAAGCAGATGAACTACCTATAGTTCCAATGCCAGTAGAATTTGGCTCAACTCATCGTTATTTCTCTGAATACATCAAGACCTTTGAAGGACTTGAAATCTATCGAGTGGGTAAAACTCGTGCGAGCTATTTTGCCCTACGTGTCAAAAGCTCAGGAACCATTGCTGACTATTTCTGCAACACAACTATCTATTCCATTCAGCCGGACGGCTCATTGAGGAAGATGGATAAATCCCTTACTCCGAAATGGATTTTAGATGGACTGGAAAATGCGCGTGTTGCTATGCGCAAAAACAAGCGTCATCAAGTTTTAGAAAGTACCGGCTTCTTTGCATCGGAAGACTATAAGAACTTTAAGCGTATTAACCGTCCTGCAGGAGTACGTTGAGATGGCGATTAATATTATTCCAGCGAATCAAGCGCTGCTAGTTCAGGCAATTATTGTTTATCTGTATGCAGATCCAGGCTTGGGTAAAACATCTATCGGCTTTACTGGTGATAAGGCTATTTCATTCGACTTTGACAAAGGTTCTCACCGTACTGGTGAATTGCGTCGCGGTGCTGTAGTTCAGGCTCACCAGTGGTCTGATGTTGCAAACCTAACAATGGCTGATCTTGAACCATATAACACCATTGTGATTGATACCGTCGGTGCAATGCTTGAAAGCATCAAAACACATTTAATGCTCAATGCGACCAACAAGCAAAAAGATGGATCGTTAAAGCTTAAAGCCCAGGGCTTGGCCAACAACATCTTTAAGCAGTACGTGAATACGCTGATCGCTTCAGGAAAAGATGTGGTGTTTATTGCTCATGCTTCTGAAGATCAAAGCGGTGACCAGGTAATTTATCGCCCTGATCTGGGTGGTAAAAACCGTAATGAGCTATATCGAATTGCTGACATCATGGGTTATTTGACCACAGTCACTACTGGTGAAGGTAAGAATGCCCGGGTGATTAGCTTTAAGCCTTGCCCTACCCATCACGCTAAAAATGCGGGTGGTTTAGGTGGTGATACTGGTGAAGTGTGGGTGCCAGATCTAAAGACCAGTCCTACATTTCTGGCCGATCTTATCAAACAGGCTAAGGACCATATCAATACCCTGACACCAGATCAATTGGCCGCAATCAAGGCTCAAGAAGATCTAGAAAACTGGGTACAAAGCTGTGGTGAGGCCCAGTATGCGAGTGATCTAAATCAGCTCACTCAGTCCCTTGAAGACACTCATCTGTATTACAAGAATATGCGTGCCGAGCTGGTTCGTCGTGCTCTAGAAATGAAGTGCACGTTTGATAAACAACGTAATGCCTGGGTAGATCCACCAGAGTTCAATGGCATTTCTGATGAGCAGCTGGCCGATCTACAGGACTTTATCGATACCTGTGGTCTTGATGCGAAAACAGTATGTGAACATTTAGGGCTTGATGCACTCAACCAAATAGAAGCTTCTAAATTTGAAGCCGTAAAAAATGAAATAGAACAAGTAGCGAAGGGAGCAATGACAGCATGAAAATTTTAAATAGCAAAGAAGCTTTTGAAGCAATGATGGTCGGCCGAAATATCATGTGCCGCGCTGCTGGTGAGTTAATGGATTTTGATGGTCTGTCTCAGTTCCCTGCCACGATTTTCGCTATGCCAGGCTATGAGTTCTGTATCAAGGTTGAAACCATGGAGCTGGCCGGTATTACGTTTACCAAGCCTTTAACTCTTGATGATGTCGTGGAAGATCAGGAAATCTTTATTATTCATCCTGAGCATATTTCACAGGTTAAATACAGCAAACAGTGTATGGAGTATTTCAAAGCTGTCGACAATGGTTTTGCTCAGGCGGATAAAGAAAATGCCGAATTACAATTAGTGGCAATGGGTGAGCTATTTGGCCGAATTATTATCTATCCTCCAACTATAGACAATACAGGCAAACCCAAAAAGAGACGCTCAACCAAAGCTAAGAATGAGACTGAACAGGCTGGCATACCAGCTGGCCTAGGTGATGCTGTACCAGATATTGAAAAACAGCCTGAGCCAGAGCTGATTCAGCCTATTGAAGCCATAGAGCAAGAAGCCACTATTAATACTGAAACTCCAGTTACAGAAATTGAAGCGGATTCAGTTGAAACCGACCGAGTAAAGCTTGTTGAAAAGTTCACTGCACAAATTGATCAGTTTACTAAGGAGGATGACGTTCTTTCATTCCGTCACGTATTTCTGGCCAATGGACACTTAGATCAAAAAGATCAACAGCACTTGTGCAAGCTTACAGAAGATAAATTGCTTGAGCTGGATCCAGAGCAATACACGCCGAAGGTTGAACCTGAACCAATCGCAGATGAAGTCATTGAAGCTCAGCAACCAAGTATGTTTGATCAAATTGAAAATGCCGCACGCAAACAAGCATCAGTGGAAAGTGCTGAACATGGTAGTGCCCCTATTGATCTCTTCTACAAGAAGAAAAAACAGGTTCTGATCAATCGGATCTATGACATGGATTCAGTAGAAACTCTAGAGCGATTAGCACCAGCGATACCTGCAGCTAAATTACTTCCAGCTGATCATCAGGAGCTACTCAGTATTTATGCTCAGCGCAAAGATGCCTTGATTCAAGCTGCTGAAACTGGGGAGGCTTCATGAGTTATTCCTACTCTTCTATGACCCGCGTGCTGCTTGTGCAGCACAAAGGTCGGGTTAGAACTTACCGCAACATCAACCTATTCGGTATTGATGATTGCCTTCGAAATTTTGCGAACACCTGGGGGTACAGATGATCTTCAGAATTAAAAAGAAGCATGAAGTCGGTTTCAAGTTGTGGCTAGAAAAATTGGGTTATACCAAAAATGAACTTGCGGATGGCAGCTCGACATTTAGCGGCAAAGGCACACGCAAGACACTGAGTTACGTGCTCTTAAAGAAAGATTTAACAGGTAATGCGGCATGTCAGGTGCTATTCGATGAATATGAAGAACACCTGGATAACCCTGATTATTTAGATGTGAAGGTGGCGTGATGGAAAAGAATAAATTGTGGTGCGTAGGAATCTGCCCTGAAGATGATAGTCCGCATGAGCAGTCACCTGCCGTATCAAAAGAAATTGCTGAACGTGCTTTGGCTCGTTACAGAGCAATGACTAAGGCTGAAGGCAATCAGTTCATGATCGAATCATTTGATGAATACTTTCAGGTTCAAGAGTGGGAAGGCACAGCCGAAGACCACCAAGAACAAATGTTTTATACAGAAGACTGGTTTAAAGAGCCGATGTACCAGTGCAAAAACATGCAGCAGGCTGAACAAGCTTTTAAGTACGGTGAAATCGTGCACTGCTACAAAGATAGTGCTGAGTTAATTACTTCTGATTTTGATGAGGCTAGGCGCTTCTATGAGGTGGCGTGATGGATAGCAATAACCAAATAATTGAACCCACCCCATATGACGATGCGCAATGGCTCTGGTGCGCTGATTGGTGCAAGAAAAAAGGATTAAGCCCATATGATTCTAAGAACTGGGCAGATGCAAAGTTTGAATACTTGAAGGCTCAAGGAGAAAAACAATGACTGATATTCAAAAACCATGTGAGCCTTGTGAAGATAGCAATATCGATCAGCAAGTAAATCTGATGGATCAATTCATTGAAAGCGGTGAATTTGATAAAACTCTAAATGATTTTTTTGGGTTGCCGGAATCAGTAGTTCAAAGCTTAAAGGAGGTGTCTTAGATGGGAACTGAAGCTGAGCACAATTTACTCCAAGCCATTTTTGATGAAATGCAGGAGCTTAAAAGAGCAATGGCAAATCAGGATGAGCGCCGAGTGAGTATCAAGGAATTTGCCAAGCGCATGAACATGAGCGAACCAACTTTGTATGACCGGATTAAAAAAGGAGAAATTGACCAGCCAAGCAAAGATGGTCCACGAAGTTACTATCTAAATAGTTATGTGAACGAAGTTGTCACAAGGCATTCAAAAACTGGTAAAGTAGCCGCTTGATTGAGCGGCTTTTTAATGCCTGTAAAATCAGTCACTTTTCTAAAAGTGAGTAACATAGTGAGTAACGATTAGAAATAAAGATGCTCATTTTCACAATTTTCAAGAGGTTACGTGCGATATGCTTCTCATGATCGACAACTATGACTCCTTTACTTATAACATCGTCCAATATTTTGGCGAACTGAATCAAGAAGTAAAAGTAGTCCGTAATGATGCCGTGACATTGGAAGATATAGAGCGATGGCAACCCAAGTATTTAGTGATTGGCCCCGGCCCATGCTCGCCAAGTGAGGCAGGGATTTCTATTCCTGCGATTCAGCATTTTGCTGGAAAAATTCCTTTACTGGGCGTTTGTCTTGGTCATCAAAGTATTGGTCAGGCATTTGGCGGTGATATCGTGCGTGCCAAACGTGTCATGCATGGCCGTCTGTCTGATATGTACCACAGTGATACCGGGATTTTCAGCAATCTCCCTTCTCCATTTCCTGCAACGCGCTATCATTCACTGGTGATTGATCAAGCCACCTTGCCCGAATGTCTGGAAGTGACCTGCTGGACCAATGAAGCTGACGGCTCTATGGAAGAAATTATGGGTGTGAAACATAAGACATTGCCGGTCGAAGGCGTGCAGTTCCATCCCGAATCGATTCTGAGCCAGCATGGTCATCAAATCTTTAAAAACTTTCTCGAAATTTATGCCTAAGAACACCTTATGAATATTCAACAAGCTTTAAGCAATATTACTAAAAACATTCACCTGACTCAGGATCAAATGCAAGACGTGATGCGTGCCATCATGTCAGGTGAAACGACCGATGCCCAGATTGGTGCCCTGCTGATGGGCTTACGTCTTAAAGGCGAAAGCATTGATGAGATTACCGCAGCTGCACGTGTCATGCGTGAACTTGCCACTAAAATTGATGTCAGTGACATTCCTTATCTGGTCGATATCGTCGGCACAGGCGGTGACGGTCAAAACCTGTTTAACGTTTCTACTGCCTCTGCATTCGTGATCGCAGCAGCGGGTGCAACCATTGCCAAACATGGTAACCGCGGCGTTTCGACCAAATCAGGTTCGTCAGATTTGCTGGAACAGGCCGGGATTAATCTGGACCTGAATATGCAGCAGACTGAACGCTGTATCCGTGATGTCGGTGTCGGCTTCCTGTTTGCACCGAATCATCATCAAGCCATGAAATATGCAATCGGCCCACGTAAAGAATTGGGGATTCGCAGCATTTTCAACCTGCTCGGTCCTTTAACCAATCCGGCTGGCGTACAACGTCTGGTCATTGGCGTATTTTCCAATGAACTCTGCCGTCCAATTGCCGAAGTTATGAAACAGCTCGGTGCTGAACATGTGATGGTAGTACATTCACGTGATGGTCTGGATGAAATCAGTATAGCCTCTTCAACTCATGTTGCTGAACTGAAAAATGGCGAAGTCACCGAATGGGAAATTATTCCTGAATCGGTCGATATTGAATCGCAAACTCTGACCGGACTGATTGTGGAAGATTCTGCGCAAAGTCTGGCTTTAATCAAAGATGCACTGGGCAAGAAAAAATCAGACATCGGCGATAAAGCCGCCAATATGATCGCGCTGAATGCCGGCGCAGGTATTTATGTCTCCGGTTTGACCAGCAGCTATAAGCAAGGTGTTGCGCTGGCACATGACATTATCTATGGCGGTCAGGCACTTGAGAAAATGAGTGTACTGTCTGAATTTACCAAAACTATTAAACATTACGAAGCTTAATTCGGTCAGGGATTTTGATCATGGTGGATATCGCAAATACAATTTTAGGCAAAATTGTTGACCGTAAAAAAGAAGAATTTGCCCTACGTTTAAAGCAGAAAAGCTATAAAGATCTGGAAGAACTGGCACAAGGTGCATCACCTGTGCGTGGTTTTGCCCGGTCTTTAGTGTCGAAACGTCCGGGTGTCATTGCTGAAATTAAGAAAGCTTCGCCATCTAAGGGCATTATTCGCGAGAACTTTAACCCTGCGGAAATTGCAGCACAGTATCAGGAGGCAGGCGCAGCCTGTTTATCGGTGCTGACCGATGTAGACTTTTTCCAAGGACATGATGACAATATTCAGATTGCCCGTTCACATTGCGACCTGCCTGCACTGCGCAAAGACTTTCTGATCGATCCTTATGGGGTCATCGAAGCACGTGCCCTGCATGCAGACTGTATCTTGCTAATTGTGGCTTGCCTGTCTGACCAGCAGTTAGAAGAAATGTCCAAAACTGCATTTGAACATCATCTGGATGTACTGGTTGAAGTTCACGATGAAGAAGAACTATCCCGTGCTTTAAAGCTTTCAGATCGTTGTTTGCTCGGCGTGAATAACCGTAATTTAAAAACCTTTGATGTGGATTTGAACACCTCGATTCGTTTGAAAAAATTACTGGATCCTTCACGCTTGCTGGTGACTGAAAGCGGTATTGCAACCCCTTCCGATGTCGCCATGATGCAGGAACATGATATTCACGCCTTCTTGGTCGGCGAAAGCTTTATGAAACAGCCACGTCCGGATCATGCTTTCCGTGATCTGTTTGGTGAGCCTGAAGCAGTTTAAAGTTGTAAATACTTACCTAAGCACTTAAAAAGCCCAATCTCAGGATTGGGCTTTTTTATTTTCAATATTAAAAAGTAGATCATAGAATCTCGAGCGTATTTAAAATCCTCAGCGAATGTCATGAACGCAATTCAGTTCTCCTTTGTCTATTTTCAGACTATAATTCTTGTAAATTCCGTATCTCCCTTGTTTTTACATTATGAGTAAACACGATTCTTCGTTATCTAAAGATCAGTACAACCTGCTGAAATCTTTTAAGAAGCAAATTACACAGCCGCAAACGCCTGCGGTCGTTGCTGCACCTGTTGAAAAGACTGTCGAGCAAGAGGCTTTAGAAGAACTTGAATTATTCCGCAAGCAAATGCAGGGCGTGCAAAAAATTGAATCGGGCAATACGGTTCAACTGGACAAGCCACGCAAGAAAAAGCCGGATGCACAAATCCTGGCAAAGCGTGCAGCGGCTACTGGCCCGATGGAAACAGAGGCAATGGCTTTATCAGATACTCAAGCCATGCTCAATCCTGTCGGGAGTCAGGCCAACTTGAGTTACCGCATTGCCACCTTGCAGCATAAAGTGTTTGAAGACTTGAAAGCCGGTAACTTGCGCTGGTTTGAAGCTGTGGATCTGCATGGCTGTACTGTGGAAGAAGCGCGTCAAGCCGTGCTGCAAATTATCCAGATCGCCAAAGATGAAAACCAGAACGTGATTAAAATCGTACATGGCAAAGGTCCGGAAGCGATTTTAAAAACCTATGTGAACGGCTGGCTGCGTCAGCATCGCGATGTTTTGGCTTTTGTCAGTGCACCTGAAAAGCAAGGTGGTACCGGTGCGGTATTGGTTCTGCTCAAACGTGCAGAAAAGAATCCAAAGTTCAAACAGTAAACGGTTTTAGCCTCAAAACAAGGCATTGTAAAAGTTTTCTGCTACAATGCCGTCCTTGTTCATTCTCAGTTTAAGTGAATACGTCATATGACTATGCAGCAATCCTACGCAAACATTCTTACTGCCGTTGGCGAAGATCTAAATCGCCCTGGTCTCAAAGATACGCCTGTGCGCGCTGCGAAAGCATTTTCATATTTAACCTCGGGTTATAGCCAGACACTTGAAGAAGTGACCAACAAGGCGGTCTTCCCTTCCGATAACCGTGAAATGGTACTGGTCAAAAACATCGAATTTTATTCGCTATGTGAGCATCACTTATTGCCATTTTATGGCCGCGTACATATCGCCTATTTGCCAGAAGGTCATGTTTTAGGCCTGTCTAAATTTGCCCGCATTACTGAAATGTTTGCACGCCGTTTGCAAATTCAGGAAAATCTGACTCAGCAAATTGCAGAAGCAGTGGCTGAAGTCACCAAAGCACGCGGTGTTGCAGTAATGATTGATTCTGCGCACATGTGCATGATGATGCGCGGTGTAGGCAAGCAGGAATCAACCACACGTACGGTATCATTTATTGGTGATTTTAAAACCGACAAAGAAACACGTCGTGAATTTTTAAGTGCGGTTCCAGAAAGCTATTAATTATTAAAGCTTAAAAATAAGTTACTCAAAGCCTCGATCATTCGGGGTTTTTTGCTTTTAAAGGAAGAGGATATCAATACTTAATTCAAAAGCTCACTTGCTATAAATAACACCTGGTAACAGGGTTTAAAGACCTGTCCCAAAACTTGCTATGTTTCAGTCTAGAACTCAAACAATTCCTGCTTGTGTTTGCAACAAGCCTACACTTGGATACACGATAAAGTTTTAATCCTGCCGCTCTCCCATTAAAGTAATTTGAAGTTGATATACAGCAAAGCGCTTTATATCTTTCTGATTGATTTTTAATGATAAGGAAAGTAACCATGGCGAATAGTAAAAATAACCAGGCGAAAGACAGCAAAAAATCAGCAAAAACTGCTAAAAAGACCCAAGATGAGAAACTGAAAAAGTCGAATAAGAGTAGTGACAAAGACAGTGATCGCAAAGTCACTAAAAAAGCGGCGAGCAGTAAATCTAAAGCGGCATCTTCTAAGAAAGACAATGCCAGCAAAGATGAAAAAGTGAAGGCGAAGAAAAATTCGAGCTCAAAAGCCAGTGATAAAGCGAAAGACCAAAAGACCTCTTCTGCGAAAAAACCGGCTAAAGCGAAAAGCAGCAACAAGAGTAAAGACGACACTAAAGTGAAAAAGTCTTCTTCAAAAAAATCGGCGCCTGCTAAAAAGCAGTCGAGTAGCTCCTCTAAGAGCAAGTCAACCAAGGCTAAAACCTCGAAGACCAGTTCGAAAAAATCGAAGTAAAATGAAAGCCCCTAGTTCTAGAAGACAGGGGCTTTTCTGTATCCTGCCTTTCATTTTCATAATTTGTATTAGCTGAAATATTGAGTCATTTTAAATTTCAGAAAAGGCCGAATATGAAGTCATCTGCCAAAGTAACCCCACCAAAACGTCCGTCACATGTAGTTTCGAATAGTTTTGATTATTCTCTGGACTTTGCAAAGATTAATTTTCGTAAACGACCCGAGCTCTACCGGATTGGCCGTGGTGAACAAGGTGTATTACTGGTTGAGCCTTATAAATCGGAAATCCTGCCACACTGGCGCTTTGCAGATGAAGCAAAAGCCCAAGCCAGTAGCGAGAAAATCTATCAGCTTTTCTTGGACTATTTAAAACAAGGAGATTTTATTGGTGCTGACATGGCACGCAAGTTTTTACAGATGGGTTTTACCCGTGCCCGGCGTTATGCCAATCATAAAGGCGGCAAAAAGTATGACGGTCCGGTTCCGGAAGACAAAAAAGGTTTAAGTGGCGCGCATGGCCGTTCCGAGCTGCCACGCAATCAGGAAGATCCTGTTAAAGCCGCTGCTGCCAAAATTTTTAAACAGAAATGGGATGAAGCTAAAAATCATCCCGAATATCTCCAGCAAAAACAGAAATTTCAGGAATTTATAGAGCAGCAGTCTGCAACTGGCTAAAAACCTTTCATTTAAACTGAGAGTGGCTGTGCGACAGGGTTCAAGGACTGATGAGCCATATAAACTCTGTTACGCCCGTTGTTCTTCGCCATATACAAGGCAGAATCTGCCGCATTCAGGAAGCGCTGATAATCCGGATGTCCATCATAAAGCACACAACCAATACTGACCGTAAATTTAAACTGCTGGCCTTGTGCCGAATTAATCATGCCATTTTCAATATATTTACGAATACTTTCGGCAATATTCAGGGCACGTTTCTCATCAGTATCCACCAGTAATAGCAAAAACTCTTCACCGCCGACCCGAAAAGCATAATCACTGCCCTGACTGTATTTTTGCAATGCTTCGGCCAGAAATTTCAAGGCCAGATCACCTGCTGCATGTCCAAATTTGTCATTAATACTTTTGAAATAATCAGCATCAATGGCAAGTAAAGACAAAGGCGTATGATTCTTACGGGAAAAAGTGATTTCACGTGAAATAATGGTATTCAAATAACGACGATTCAATAACTGGGTCAATGAATCATTACCGGATTCAATATATTCGGCCACCTGAAATAACTGATCTACTAACAACTGAATCTCACGGTTCAAGTCACGGATTCGTTGGATCAGTCCCAGCATATTGTTTTTGTCCGTACAGTCCATAATATCTTGATTAAGTTCATCGACTTGATAAATTCGCTCAATGATTAAATCGACCTGATCAGAACCGGTAAAAGCATAAGAGGCTTTATGAATAAACCATAAACCAAACTCCGACTTGGACAACATCGGATGATTCAATTTTTCATGCTCAGAAAAGACCTTGAACATGAGCTCATTTTCCCAGTCTAGCAATGAACTGCGCTGTTTATCTTTTTGTACGGCCACATCCTGCATTGCTGAAAAAACACGATAACTGTGTTTAATTTCCTGATTCATGGCTGTTTTAGCTTCATAAGATCGGCACATGACTTCTGTGGCAAATCCCATGATCTGGACAATATAACTGCAGGTGGTCAACATACTGTGTTGAGGATTCTCATCCAGCAGTTCAAACATTTTACGCTCAATTTCACGCACACCGCGCATGATCAGCCAAGACGGAATTCCGACACGCGCATGCACATGCCCCACCATCGCCTGTTTCTGCACGGCATCGGCATAGCGTTTATTAATTCCCACACTAAAGCTTTCAAGTAGCCAAGCATTTAAAGTGTCGCGCAAGCGCTGTTGAATCAAGTCATCAGAAAAGAATTCTGCAGATTCCTTTTCAAGGAGCATGTTTTTATAGAATTCTTCCACCAGAATCAGGGAGTGATCTTGAATAAAGTGAAAGGCATGCAATAAGTCATCAGATGAATAATTTTGACAGATCTGTTCCCATTGCTCGGCCAGTCTTGCCATGCATTCATTATTCATACTGTGTGTTCCCCAAAACCTTGCAATTCGCACTCACATTATGTGACAAATATAACAAATATCAGGTATTTTTCCTAAAATATCGACCAGATTATTTGTACCCAACCTAGCCAATTTTTTTATACAAGGGAAAACCGAACAGCAGCCTCATGGATACACAGCACTTTATGAATAGTGTTAATCAGTTTTAACTCAATCTTAAAAATACCGGATCAAACCAAGACTCCATTGATCCCAGTCTTTGGACTGCTGTTGCTGATATTCCCAAGACAGCCGAAGTGCATGTTGTGGATTGAATGCATATTGGAGTTCAGTATTCAGTTTCAGCTGCCAGCGATGCGAATCTTCCCAATAAGGCAGTTCCACCTGCACCAGACTGTTAATCTGATCGCTCCAGATATTCTGGCACCCCACAGTAGGGCCAGCACCTACGCGCCAGCCTTGATCCAGTGCCTTGCCTGCCTGTAGCTGAGTTTGCATTTGCGCATAACATAGATGTTCACGGCTGGCATTTGCCCAGCTATAACCACCCTGAGTTTTTAAGCTGGCGACGCCATGCTGTTCATCTTCACTAAACTGGCCATGCGCATCCAGTGCCTCCTGTTTCCAGCCCAGATTAAAACCCCAGGATAATGGCGTATTAAACGGATTGACCGGGTTATAGGAATTGACAGTAAATAGATCCAGATGTTCCAGCTTGAGCTCACTGTCACGATATTGCAAAGCCCCATCTAGAAACAATAATTGTGTGCCTGTTCGAAAACCACCTTGCGGATCGATAAGATCATGATAGGCCTGCCGATGTCCAAGCTGGACAAAGGATTCACCCTGAACCTGTCCGGCCTGAAGACTGATATTGCGTGCATGATGGCTTTGTACCGGATCTATTTTTGAACGTTCCGGTGCTTTACGCTGTTTCTCGACATTTAGCTGGCTTCTTAAGCCTAATAACTTGCGAAAACGTGGTTGAGCAAAAGATTCATCGACTTTTTGTCGAAGAAAGTCCAGATATAAATGATCATAGGCCATTTCCAGAATTTTGGCCTGATCTTCTGCCGGATAAGGCTGCAAGATTGAAGGCATTACACCTGTTTCTGCATAAGCCAGCTGATGCGCAGTTTTTGCCAGCGCTTTGCCATGCTGTCTGGACTGTGCCAGCAATTGAGTTTCAAGCGCCGGACGGTAAACTTTCTGTTTAATCAAGCCTTGCCGTTCTACGACTTTCAGTGTTTCAATCGGAATCGCAGTCGAATTAAACTGTTTCTGTAGATTTAACTCGGGACGTACCAGATCAAACAATCCCAGTAGGCGATAAGCGCAATTATCATTGACAAAATAATAAGGGAAACTTACATTTTGCATTTCCCAGAGATGCTGTACCAGAAACCTGGTTTCTTGCGGGCTTAAGTTTAATTCATATTCCCATAAATCCCGGCTTTCAAAGTCACCATACTCTTTGACCTTGCGGTAATACGGCATCAGGGAATATTCACCCGGATATTGTCCGGTCAGTCCTTTCCAGGCAAAGGACCAGTTATCATTGCCATCGACCGTTGCGGCATAGTTGACTGCATAGGAAATCAGATTGAGTTGTTGCTGGTCTTTAGGGTCCAGCCGCAATAAGGTATGCCCGAACATGGAGCTGGGATTACCCATAAAATCCGTAGCATAGATCAGGGTTGCCTGATAAGGCTTGACCTCGCCAATCCATTTATCTAAATCCGGACAACTAACCTTAGGCAATTGTTGCTCGGAAATATTCAATTGTTGCATTAACCAGCTGCTGCGTGCCGGAAACTTACAGCGAACAGACTGATTCGGCTCTGCGCTCAGGAATAAAGCCTGAATGTTATGCTGCATTTCTTTTTTTAGATCAGTTTTTCCCTGCTCTGCCAGGAAATAGCCCGAATAGTTAACCTCGCTATGACCTTCGGGATTAGCATACATCAGACGCTGCCAGGTGGTGCTCTGATCCAGACGCAGGGTTTCGGCCTGAGCTATATAATGCTGGATGTCTGGATTAATTTCGCTAGAAAAACTTAAAGGGCTGAATGTCAGGCCCAACATGAAGAACGCATATTTCATTCAGTTAACTTATTCTCATCAATTTCTTTTAGTCATAAGAAAACCCTGCCAGAACAGCAGGGTTTTTAGGGTGCGGATCAGATGTAGGATTTCAATACTTCATCTTTGGCCATCACAGTTTGTAAGGTGCTTAAAACTTGTAATGTATTCTGGTTTTCTTCGGAATAAATTTCAGAGAAATTCTGCTTGGAAACGCTAAAGAAACGAGCTTTATCTTCAGATTTAATATTCAAAAGTTCAGCCAGAACATTCAGGCTTTCACCCTCTCCAACTGCCATATCACGCGCCAATGCTTCAGCGTTTTCATTGGTAAAGGTCACCACTTGAGCGGTTACGGTACCGCCCTGGCTACAACCTAAAGTACCAAAAGTGATCCCGAGCCACTGATTCGTGAACAGAACGTTGGTCGTACCTGCAAAGAGTTTAGGAATAATACCAGACTGACCCGCCCACACCTGGCTTCCGATACCACAACCGACATCTCGGTCAGCCATCGCCATGCTTGAACCAGTCGCCAATACCGCCGCCAGCATAATTTTTTTCAACATAGTTATTCTCCAATTATTCTCATGCAATCTTTGTTATTACTCTAATGATGTAATTTAAATTACATACTCAGCAGAGTAGCGACAAGTCAAGTTTGGCGCAATTGAAAAAATGTATGCTTTACATAAACATAACCTGATTGATTTTACTGTTCTTTGAGCGCCCAATCGCCTTGTAAATTACGCTGTCCCAAGATTTTCAGTACCAACACCAGACTCAGCAGTAATAATAAATACCAAGATCCGAGTTTGCCCCATCCCACCATATGCCATTGCTCAATCTGGCTTGGATAAAGCCAGATCTGGTAAAAGGTACTGATGTTCTCGGCAATCCAGATAATAAACGCCAGAATCAGCAGTACGGGTAACATCGGCAACTGAAAAGCATGCTGATTCAGCTGGAAGCGGATTCTGGTTTTCCAGAACATGATCACGCTCCAGACAAATAGAATCAGACGATAGTCAGGAATAAAAAACTTGCTCATAAAGTTGATATAAGACAAGACTGCCAAAGCCAGCATATGACTAAAACGCGGCAATTTTTCAAATGAAACCTGATATAGACGTAAAGAACGTGCAAAAAAGCTGCCGACCGCAGAATACATAAAACCGGCAAATAAAGGCACGGTCAGGATTTTAAATACTGCGGGTTGAGGATAATGCCAGGAAGCAATTGCCGGATGGGTCAGGAAGATTTCCATCACCATGGCCATGAGATGAAATAACGCAATCACTTTGGCTTCAGCCCAGGATTCCAGTTTGGTATAGAGCAATATCACCTGAATCAGCAAAGCAAAAAAAAGCAGATAGTCATACCGGTAAAAACCAAAGAAGAGATCGCTGCCCATAGAAGCAGTCAGCGCAAAAGCGAGCAGGAGTAAAATCCCAAATAAGGCAGCCGAAGCTGCCTTATAAGTAAATTCAAACCCTGATTTGAATAGATCGATCAAGGTTTACATCCTAAAGATATTTGGCACTATACTCATGTACGGTATCAATAAATGCTTTTGGATTCGCCGGATCAACCCACTGGGTAATACCATGACCTAAATTGGCAACATAACCGGTTTTCTCGCCATTGGCATAGGCATCATCCAGCATGGCTTTTGTCGCTTTAATGATGGTGTCTGATGAACCATATAAAGTTGCAGGATCCAGGTTACCCTGAAGTGCTGCACGACCAGCAACCGTTTGACGAGCGACATTCAATGGCGTGGTCCAGTCCAGACCAAATGCATCTGCGCCTGTCGTAATCATCGGTTCCAACCATTGACCGCCACCTTTGGTAAACAGAATTACCGGAATCTTGCGGCCGTCTTTCTCACGTTGCAAACCAGCGACAATCTTCTGCATATAGTTCAGCGAGAACTCGATATATTCACGATGTGCTAATGCCCCACCCCAACTATCAAAGATCTGTACCGCTTGTGCACCCGCATAGATCTGCGCATTCAAATATTCAGTCACTGCATCAGCCAGACGATCCAGTAAAGCATGCAAAACTTCAGGCTGCGCATACATCATCTGTTTGGTAAAACGGAAATCCTTGCTTGAACCGCCTTCGACCATATACGTTGCCAGAGTCCATGGACTGCCCGAGAAACCAATCAGAGGAACCTGACCGCCCAAGGCTGAACGAATGGTCGAAACGGCATTCATCACATAATCCAGATCCGACTTGGCATTAAATGCAGGCAGATTGGCGACATCCTGTTCGGTACGGATGGTCTTGTGAAATTTCGGGCCTTCACCGGCTTCAAAATACAGCCCCAGTCCCAAAGCATCCGGAACCGTCAAGATATCCGAGAATAAAATCGCGGCATCAAGATCATAACGGCGTAAAGGCTGCAAAGTTACTTCACAGGCCAGTTCAGTATTCTTGCAAAGCGAAAGGAAATCTCCTGCCTTGGTACGCGTTTCGCGGTACTCAGGCAAATAACGGCCAGCCTGACGCATCATCCATACTGGCGTAGCATCTACAGGCTCACGCAACAATGCGCGCAGAAAACGATCATTTTTTAAGGTCGTCATTCACATTCCCATCTTTCTTTGACATTGCCAACATCATAGCAAAAAGGCCGCAGTTTTAATAACTTCTGGCAACTTTAAAAACCGATCGGATTGAACGGCAACCTAGTGATTTACACAAAACAACTACTGCATCTCCACATTTTTTCTGTAATACTTATAGTGTTTTTTCACATAGTTAAAGAAATAATTCTTAAGGTTGAGTTACATGTTCGTTCGCACAATGCTCGCTGTGAGTCTAGGTTGCATTTTCGCAGGTCAAGTTTTTGCCGCGTCTACTGCTGAACAACCATTAAAACCCCAAGTGGTGACTGATGTTGCAGTGCAAGATCCGATTGATCCATTAGCAACTGAAGCTTCAGCGGCCCAAGCAGCACCTGCAGAAGCGCAAATTACTGCACAAGAACAACAAGACTTAAAACAGGCATCTGAAGCGCTGAATGAGCTACAGGATACCGAAGATCAGACTGCCTCTGTTGGCGCAGCACCAAATACCAAAGCACCGACTAACTCTGCGATGACCAAAGCTTCTTGGACTTTAGACGGTTTAAACAATGCCCAATGGTATGAAAATATCGGTGCAGGTCAATTCCCAGTTTACGCACGTGCGCATGTCATGCTGAATAATGCCCATGCATCACCAGGTGCGATTGACGGAACCAGCGGTAAAAATACACTAAAAGCCATTGCATCTTTCCAGCAAATGAATGGCATTAAACCGACAGGTGTTTTGACTCAGGAAACCTGGGATAAACTAGTTGCACGTCAGGGTTCTAAGCCAGCCTTTGTTGAATACACCATTACTGAAAAAGATCTGGCAGGCCCATTTGCCAAGTCTATTCCTTCAGATTATGCGTTACAGGCGAAAATGAAAGGCTTGTACTACACACGTGTCAGTGAAATGTTGAGCGAAAAATTCCATATGGATGAGAATTTCTTAAAGAAACTCAATCCAAATGCTAACTTTAATAAAGTTGGGGAAAAATTACTGGTCAGTAATGTACGTAATGACTTGCCTGAAGGTATTCACTTGATTGTTGCACATAAAGGTGCGAAACAACTGTACTTATTTAACAGTAAAAATCAAATGATCGCGTCATTCCCTGCCACCATTGGTAGTGCGGATACACCATCTCCGACCGGAACCTATAAAGTAACAGGTGTTGCACCAAACCCTTGGTACAGCTATTCACCGTCTAACTTTGTACAAGGTAAAAACTTAAAACCACTATCTTTACCACCGGGTCCTAACGGTCCTGTCGGGAATATCTGGATTGGTTTAAGCAAGAAATCATTTGGTATTCACGGAACACCAAACCCGTCTACCATTTCGAAAACAGCGTCACATGGTTGTATTCGTTTGACTAACTGGGATGCCAATGATCTTGGCCGTAAAGTCAAATCTGGGGTAACGGTTCGTTTCTTAGAATGATGATCGGTCTGCCGATTTGAATAAAAATAGCCTGCTTTTGAGCGGGCTTTTTTATTCCTTATGTTTACTTTCAGCTCTTTCGTTGCAAAAATGCAATGATCTGTCGCCTATTTGAGATTTTTTCAGTTATAAAACGACAGTATGATGATCTCAAGTTAAAAATAATGTCGAGATAAAATCATGAATGCTTTTCTACATCCGAGCGAAAATCGTGGTCATGTAAAAATGGGCTGGCTGGAGTCTAAACACAGCTTCTCATTTGGTAATTGGTATAACCCAAAGTATATGGGTGTCAGTGCTTTACGCGTTATTAATGATGACCTGATTGATGGACATCAGGGTTTTGGAACACATCCACATGACAATATGGAAATCCTGACCTGTGTGCTGAAAGGAACCATTACCCATCAGGACAGCATGGGCAATCATGGCGGAATCGCTGCGGGTGAATGGCAACTGATGAGTGCAGGAACAGGTGTGCGGCACAGTGAAATGAACCAAGGCGACGAACAGGTCCATTTACTGCAAATCTGGATTATTCCAAATGAACGTGATGCCAAGCCGAACTATCAGCAAATCCGTCTTGACCCGCATGAGCAACCGAACCAGTGGCATTTGATTTGTGGTCCGAATGACAATGCACCGATGCATATTCGTCAGAATGCCGAAGTCAAAACTGCGGTGATTCAGCAAGGCCAAAGTCTGGAAGTGAAAGCGACCCAGCATATTAATTATGTACATGTTGTTTCTGGCACTGTCCAGATCGCTGAACATACAGTTGAAGCTGGCGGCGCAATTGCTTTTCTAGATGATACAGAAATTAAAGCAAGCGAAGATGCGCAAGTGATCTGGTTTGATTTACCAGAAGTGCCTCACTAAGTTTTAAGGCTCTCACCCATCATGGCTATTAATCACTTTGATTAATAGCCATTTTTTATGAATCGAGAATAAAAGTAGACAGAAGCTTTATCAGAAGATAATTTTTTAAAAACAGCTATAAAAATCACACCAATTCACATCAGTTTTTTACTTAAAATTCTGGCATTTCAGGCGAAGATGAAGCTGATTCATTTCTATTGAATGAACGCATCGCGAATGGCTGATCTGGTCATGGTCTTATATGGGATTCAACGTCTATCCAGCTTTGTATTGATTTTACGTAAACCAAAGAGCAACGCTTATGAACCAGATTTTAGAAATTCAGAATCACCAGCAACATGCTCTGCATTTTTTACTAGCGTTTTTAAAACAACAAAACTATCAGTTCACAGCTATTACTCCGTTGTCGCATCAACGGATTTTGGATCGTAAAAGAAACGAGAAAAATCAGGAAATAACCCTGCAGGATATATTTGGCTGGAATCTGGAATTTAGCAAAACCGATCTTGATCCGGTTCTTTTTTCCTTGCTGGCAAAACAGCAACTTCTACAGGTTCAGGATGAGCAATACACCAGTCTGGTCAGGGTCGCCTCACTGGAAGGTGAACTCTTTATTCACTCTTCCTTTCCAACCACACAACAAGATGCTGTTTTTTTTGGTCCCGATACTTATCGCTTTGTCTATCATCTCAAGCAATATCTAGCCACCGAACCTCGCCCTTTCAAACGGGCTGCTGAAATATGCTGTGGCACCTCTGCTGCTGCCATCAGTATCGCCAAATACTTTCCAGATCATGAGGAAATCTTTGTAGCAGATCTAAACCCCAAAGCCTTGCTCTATAGTCAGCTCAATATTGATTTTTCGGGTTTTACTTCAATCTCTCCGGTGCAAAGCAATTTATTTTCCAATCTTGAAGGTCAGTTTGACCTGATTTTTGCCAATCCACCTTATTTAATTGATCCTGAGCAACGGCAATATCGTCACGGAGGTAATGAGCTCGATGGCAATGAATTATCTTTTAAAATTATAAAACAAGGCCTGCAAAGGCTAAATTCAGGCGGCCGTTTATTTTTATATACCGGCGCCACCATCACACGAAATGGCAATCGATTTTTACAGTATCTGCAAGACCTGATGCAGCAGCATCAAAATATTCACTGGTCTTATGAGGAAATTGATCCGGATATTTTTGGTGAAGAATTAGAGCAACCTGCTTATCAGCATGTGGAAAGAATTGCTCTGGCTCTGATTAAGATTGAAGTATGCGATTAAAGAATATCTGTTTATAAATTATCGACTTTTTAAATATCGAACCTCTTCAAGATCCGTTTTTTTTAAATCATTCTGTAAAATTCATCAGCAATAAAAAACCCCAATCTTTCGATTGGGGTTTTTAAAATTTGGCGGAAGCGGTGAGATTCGAACTCACGGAGGACTCACACCCTCGTCGGTTTTCAAGACCGGTGCATTAAACCGCTCTGCCACGCTTCCATGGGCGCAATAATACGGAGCTTTTGTCCGGCTGACAAGTGAAAATTACAGTGAATGCAATCAACTGCATATAGTTTCATCAAATCCTTACAGTTTTGCTGCTAATTCCGCTCCCTCACGAATGGCACGCTTGGCATCCAGCTCGGCAGCCAGTTTTGCACCGCCAATAATATGATACTGCGCCAAGGTATTTTCCCCAGCACTCGGCATCAGGTCTTTTACCGATTCCTGACCTGCACATACCACAATGGTATCCACACGCAATAATTGAGCATGGCCATCTACCTCAATCCATAAGCCTTCATCCGTGACAGATTTATATTGCACACCGCGCAACATCCGCACGGCATGTTTTTTTAACTGGGCACGATGTACCCAGCCTGAAGTCTTGCCTAGTCCTGCGCCAAGCGGTGTCTTTTTACGTTGTAATAGATAAATTTCCCGTACTGGAGGTTCTACTTCAGCACGCTGTAACCCGCCTTCAGTCACATAATCTGGATGAGAATCTACACCCCATTCACGCTTCCACTCATCCACAGGTTGCGGCTGTATTTGATGCGGTGGCTTTAATAAAAACTCGGACACATCAAAACCGATCCCACCTGCGCCAATGACCGCAACACGATCACCGACAGGTGCGCCACGTAGCACTTCTGCATAAGATAATACTTGTGGTGCCTGACTGCCTTCGATATTCAAGGCACGCGGCACAACCCCTGTAGCCACAATCACCTCATCAAAACCCTCACGCTCCAACTGCTCGCGGTTGACTCGGGTATTGAGACGCAGATCAACTCCAGTTTTTTCTAGCTGCACTTTAAAATAACGAATCGTTTCGTGAAATTCCTCTTTCCCCGGAATGACCTTAGCCAGGTTGAACTGTCCGCCTACTTCATGACTGGCCTCAAACAGCGTCACATCATGCCCGCGACTGGCTGCGACAGTAGCAGCCGACAAACCTGCGACACCCCCACCGATCACTGCAATACTTTTTGGTTTTTTGGTTTTGACATAGACCAGTTCGGTTTCATAAGCGGCACGCGGATTGACCAGACAGGTTGCGCGCTGGTTTTTAAAGGTATGATCCAGACAAGCCTGATTACAGGCAATACAGGTATTGATTTCATCCACACGATTGGTTGCAGTTTTATTGACCCAGAACGCATCGGCCAAAAGTGGACGTGCCATTTGCACCATATCTGCCTGCCCTGATGCCAGAATTGCTTCGGCAGTCTCTGGCATATTGATCCGGTTGGACGCAATTACCGGCACCGACACATGTTTTTTGACTTCAGCGGTATAATCGACAAAAGCGGCACGCGGTACAGAAGTCACAATAGTGGGGATACGTGCTTCATGCCAGCCAATCCCGGTATTAAGCAAAGTAATCCCCGCCTTTTCCAAAGCTTTAGCTACGGTAATCACTTCCTGCATGGTATTGCCATCATGTACCAAATCGAGAAGCGACAAACGGAAACAGATGATAAATTTTTCGCCAATTTCCTCGCGAATGGCTTTGACAATTTCTACGGCAAAACGCATCCGGTTTTCAATCGGGCCACCCCAACGGTCGCTACGCTGGTTGACATGACGACTTAAAAACTGATTCAGTAAATAGCCTTCCGAACCCATAATTTCTACGCCATCATAGCCAGCCTTTTTGGCAATACTGGCCGTGTTGACATAGTCCTGAATGGTATTCAGGATCTGTTTATCTGACATTTCACGTGGTTTAAAAGGAGAAATTGGCGATTTGATTGGACTTGCCGACACCACAAAAGGCTGATAGCCATAACGTCCGGCATGCAGAATTTGCAAAAGAATTTTGGCGCCATGTTTATGCACTGCATGCGTCACCAGACGATGTGGCGCAATATCTCCCAAGGTATTCATGGTGCCGCCCGCCGGCAACAACCAGCCTTGACGGTTTGGCGATATTCCACCCGTAATCAGCAGACCTACGCCACCCTTGGCACGTTCGCCAAAATACGCTGCAAGTTTAGGATAATTATAGAAGCGGTCTTCCAGACCAGTATGCATCGACCCCATTACGACCCGGTTTTTAATGGTGGTAAAACCTAAATGCAGTGGTTTTAAAATGTTGGCATAGCGCGTCGTGGTCATAACAAATCCCTGATTATATTTGGCTGAGCAAGTCATTCCCTTACTTTAACTGATTTTCAGCGGCTTTTTATGACCCGGAGTTCAGCATTTTCAGGCACAAATATCAATCTTCGAAACAGTTCTTTCTATACATGACGAATTAGTTCTGCCATTGTCGTGCGCTGGATTTCCATAATGCAATCACGCCCAATACTGTACCAATTGGAAAACTCAGCAACATCAGAATAGCCATTATTCTGGATAAAGTACGTCCTGAACCATTGCCCTGCTTCACCTTTATACTGGCCTGGATATTAAAAAACATCAACAAGCCTAAAAGCAGCAGCACCACACCTAAACTCAGCATGGAAATACTGGATTGCTGATATTCAAGATATAAAAACAGCACTGTACTAAAACCAATCAGGCCGGCATAAATCCCATGCAACAGTGCCAGTGTTTCATTCTTGGTTTTAGGATTTAAATTAGGTAAAGGTGGGATATGAGTCGCCATGCTTTTATTCCTGTTTTATCTGGTTTTTAAATTATTCGGCTGAATATAACCAATTTTTTACTTTTTCAGCAGGATTCTGGTTAAAATCGTGCGATTTATGATTATTTAAGCCTATTGAATAGAGATTTTAAAACGAGTTTTTCTTTTCTAAAGCAAACCTAAATAAATTAATGATACAATTGATGCAATATGTATTTTTTCAGGCCACCAATTCTGGCGTGCCTATTTCATATCATTAGGATGAACAATGTCTGATAATGCAACTATCTTGCAGAATGTCCCAGTAGGTAAAAAAGTTGGTATTGCCTTCTCTGGTGGTCTAGATACTTCTGCTGCTCTTTTGTGGATGAAACAAAAAGGCGCTGAACCTTATGCTTACACAGCAAACCTGGGTCAGCCAGACGAAGACGATTACGATGCGATTCCAAAAAAAGCTGAAGCTTATGGCGCAGTAAAAGCACGTTTAATCGACTGCCGTTTACAGCTTGCATTAGAAGGTATTGCTGCAATTCAATGTGGCGCGTTCCATATTTCTACAGGTGGTATGCCTTATTTCAACACGACGCCATTGGGTCGTGCAGTAACTGGCACCATGCTGGTAACTGCCATGAAAGAAGATGACGTTAACATCTGGGGTGACGGTTCAACTTATAAAGGCAACGACATTGAGCGTTTCTACCGTTATGGTTTGTTGACCAATCCTGCGCTTAAAATTTACAAGCCTTGGTTAGACCAAACCTTCATTGACGAGCTGGGCGGCCGTGCAGAAATGTCACAGTTCCTAATCGACAATGGTTTTGACTATAAAATGTCAAAAGAAAAAGCCTATTCAACTGACTCAAACATGCTGGGTGCGACGCACGAAGCCAAAGATCTTGAATACCTGAATGCAGGCATTAAAATCGTTGAGCCAATCATGGGCGTTGCGTTCTGGAAAGATGACGTAGAAGTAAAAGCTGAAGAAGTATCGATTACTTTTGAAGAAGGCTTCCCGGTTGCCATCAACGGTCAACGCATTGAAGATCCAGTTGAGTTCATTCTTGAAGCGAACCGCATCGGTGGCCGTCACGGTCTAGGTATGTCGGATCAAATCGAAAACCGGATCATCGAAGCGAAATCTCGCGGTATCTATGAAGCTCCGGGTATGGCGCTGCTTCACATTGCTTATGAGCGTCTGGTAACAGGTATTCATAACGAAGATACGATTGAACAATACCGTATTAACGGTCTACGTTTAGGTCGTCTGCTTTACCAAGGTCGCTGGTTCGATTCTCAAGCACTTATGCTGCGTGAAACTGCACAGCGTTGGGTTGCTAAAGCAGTTACCGGTACTGTAACGATCGAACTGCGTCGTGGTAATGATTACACGATTATGAACACTGAATCTCCAAACCTCACTTATGAAGCTGAGCGTTTAACTATGGAGAAAGGTGATTCCATGTTCTCGCCGATGGATCGTATCGGTCAGTTGACCATGCGTAACCTGGATATCACGGATACTCGCGCGAAACTGGGCATCTATACAGAGACTGGTTTACTGGCAGTTGGTTCAGCATCTGCAGTGCCACAACTGAAAGACAAAAACTAAGTTTTAGTCATTTATGTTGCATAAAAAACCGCTCCTGATGAGCGGTTTTTTATTGAGGGTTCTTTTATTGATTTTAATAATCTCTAACCATTTGCGATATCTGAATTGACTGAACGAATGGACTGATAATAAATCTGGTTGCGTCCAAGCTGTTTGGCACGATATAGCGCCTGATCCGCGATTCCCAATAAGGCGTCTTTATCAATATCATCTTCACCACGATAGACGGTAATGCCTAAACTGATGGTGATATATTTCGCAACCGAGGATTTTTCATGTGGAATTTCCAGACGGTCAATCGCCTTAAAAATATTTGAAGCCACTGCATAAGCACCATGTGCATCTGTTTCTGGCAAGAGCACTACAAACTCCTCCCCACCATAACGTGCGACAAAGTCCATATGACGGATCGCATTTTTGATGGTTTTGGCAATAGTCGAAATGACATCATCACCTTTCTGATGCCCATAAAAATCGTTGTAATTTTTAAAGAAATCTACATCGATAAACAGAATTGCCAATGCCGTTTCTTCACGGCGTGCACTTTCGAAATGCACTTGCAGCGTCTCATCAAAAGTCCGTCGATTGGAAATTTTGGTCAGTTCATCGTACTGACTCAAATGTAATAATTCGTTGGTATGAATACGCTGGATCTGCTCACTGATTCTGGCGCGAATGCTATAGAGAAAAATCACACGTTCACGGGCAAAAATCATATGGCTAATCACATAACCCAGCAAGCAACTTCCAATTAAAATCCGGCCAAAAACCATAGGATTAAATTCAACTGAAAGACTAAACAATACAAGAATAGTAGTTGCCGCAGCGAGTAATCCGGTGACCAGCATCTGAATCGGCTTAATACCGGTCAGAACATAACCCAGGATATATACGATCGTGACTATCGCCATGGATTGATGCTGCAAGGCATCAGTTTTAATCGACATGGTGATACATGAAATTGACACCTGTACCCAGAATACCAACAGCATCGAAGCCTGAGGAAAAAAGCGCTTGATCTTGGGTAAGCACGAGAACATATAAAAGATAATTAGCGACACGCCGCCATTGAGCAAGCCCAACATACACAGGACAAAATAGATCTCTTGCGAAAGTAAAAAATTGTTTATACTAGCCCCATGAAATATGAAAATTTAACTCGATTTAATGATGGGGAATTTAAACGA